>DASZIA010000348.1:0-48110 GCA_035949535.1 Planctomycetaceae bacterium
TTTTACGACCGCGTGAATGTTTCGCTCAACGCGATTCGCGACGGCACTTTGATGATTCGGACAATTGCCGAGGAAAACTGCCTGGAGGTCTTTCTCAATTCGGCGGCGGTCGCCGCACTGATCGACGCCGCCCGACACACGAGTCCCGACGACCCGTTGTTGGAATTGCGCGAGCAAGACTATTGGTTCTACCTCAACTCGGTCCTGAACAAGGTGGCTGAGCAATTCGCAGAAGGTCAGATTCGTCGCGACATGGGACTTCCCGTCACAACGGGCCGCTATTTGATCTGTTTGACATGCGAGTCGGCCGGCGAGGTCCGCACGCGAAAAATTCGTGCGATGCTGATCCAAAAGAGCCTACTGCTCAACCTCCCCAACGAGGAACCGAAATACGAAAACCCCACTCACGCGACTCGCTGGAAAACGCTCAAATACCTCGCGGCGCAATATCAGAAGACGCCCTATAAATTCCGCGAAGTGGAAATCTGCATCTGACCGCGCGAGAGCCGGCCAGTTGGCCCTCTGCTCTCGGATTCGCGTCAGCATGAATTTGCGCCGAAACTTTGCGAATGGGCGTCAAGAAACTCAGCTGACACTGCGGGCGCTTGAGTGAGGGAAGGTATCGATGCGCCGCAGACTTAGCGGCGGCTTTTTTTTGGCTCGCTCAAGACTGAGCTGAGGCCAGGGCGGCCTCACGCGTCTGAGCGTCGCGGATCATGCGATCGAAGGTGCGGTTAACAACCTCTTCGGTAACTCCCATTGCCGTTGAGATGGGCCAAAACAGGTCGCTGGCCGCGCGGTCAGCGCGCTGGAATAGATCGGTAACGCCTCGAAGTCGGTCAATCATCGCCTTCCGTCCACTCTCCACAATGAAATTCTCAGAGTTTTGCTCAAAGAAGCGGTGGACCAATTCGTTCCGTTCCCGCAATGCATCGCTGAGAAGGTTGTCAATGGTGGGGTCAATTGCGACCACCCGTCGCGCGGCGTTTAGGAGCTGCCCGAGCGTCTGCTTCTCGATTTCTCCGTAGACTGAGTCGACTGTTCGGGCACTGCTCGAACTCAAGGAAAAGACCTCCAAGGCGGCCACAAGATGGAGTGCGGCTTGTTCAAAAACTTGGGCGTGGTAAGCAGCTAGACCGAAAAATGCAAAGACCTCCTTTACGTCGTGGCTTTCGGGTGACGGAATTGCAAGCGGCGGGCTGTCCATGTGGCGCCTCCGAACTATCGGCTAATGGACTGTGGAAGGGCGTCTCCATTCAAGTGCAGACACGCGCCAAACCTAAATGGATCGCCCACGCCGCCCAGTGAGTTCGCCCAATTAGTCAGGGGGCACGTCAACTCACGTCGCCGGAGCAAACGCCGCGAGCGGACGCTCGTGAACGATGGGATGGACGCGATACTGCAGGTCGCTGATCCGTTTCTCGACGGCCGCAACCCCCGCGGACGACGCGTGGACGCTTAACGCGAGTTGCGTTGTGTAGGACTGCTGCGGGGCGAGAGTAAGAACTCGGCCGTGACTGCGTTCGAACGTCTTGAAGTTTGGGAAATTCGTCGCCGGCTCGAGGCCGGTGACGTACCCGTCGGCCTCAGCCTGCGTGCACTTCCAGACTGTGAAGTATGGGAGCGCGCGGATGCCGTATTCCAGGCTGATCCCGCGATCCCCGGCGGCATTGCGCAAGAGCACGACCGTCTGGTCGTGATCGTCGCCGATCAGTTCGGCGTAATAGCACTGCTCCGTGTAGCCGGAGGTCGGTCCGCGATAGGTTTGCCACGTCGCCACGTCTTCGGCGGCGCGCGGATCGCGAGGGGCGGCTTGCCGGACCGGCAACACCAATTTGGCGCCCGCGTCCAAGAATGGGGGGCCGACGTTCGTGTGATAGAGCAGCTGGACTTCGAGTGGCCGGGCGGACAGGTTGCGAACCTCGTCGCGGATCGTCAACCGGCTCGAACCGGGGGCAGTCTCATAGGTGGTGGCGAGTCGGAGCGACGGCCCGAACATCGACGCCTCATCGACTTCGCCGCAGACGGCCAATAAGCCATCGCCTGCGGAGTCGGCCCGCACTTCCACGCGGTGTGCCGGCAGATTGGCGATCTTGCCGTGCAGGGTGAGACCAGTTTCGCTGCGTTGGCCCGTAGCGTCCACGATGGCGTCGACGCCCGGCGGGCCGTTCGACGACAGCCCGCAGCGACAGAGCAGCTCGTTGAATCCGGACAGCCAACCGAGGCCATTGCGGTCCGACAAGTCGACAAAAGCGGGATTCACCGGCCGCTTGACCGGCGAATTCCAGCCGATTTCTAAATCTCGATACCGTCCCCGCCACAAGCCCATTCCACGCGTCGGTAGAATCGAGACCGAGAGCACTCCGTTGTTGAGTTCGACCACGTCGACGCCGTCGGAAACGCCGCCCCGCAGCGTCCGCTTGCGAATCGACCAATCCGAATTACCAGCCAGACGCAGATCGGCCGACTCGCGCAGCTCGAACGCATCGAGCCAGATGTTTTCGGCCAGATCGGTGAGGACCGCGGATTTGTTGCTCATCAGAAAGACGTCCGATCTCGGCGTCGTTCGTCAGGCCGATTGCCATTCGCTGAACCCGCCGCAGGCGCAAGAAAACGATGGCTGTCTAAAGCAGACACGCCGGCGGTTGGCCGGCGTGGAGCGGTCCAAATCTCAGTGACGCTCAATCCGCCAGCGGCTTGACCCGGAGATTGCGATACCACGTGACGCTTCGCGGATCATGCGCCTGCAACGCGAAACTGCCGCAACTGAGCTTTTGGCGGCGCTTGGCCGCGTCTTCCGGCTTCTCTGTGTAATCGACGACCACCTCGTCGTTGACCTTCACGGTGATGTGTTTGCCCTCGACCTGGATTGTCTGCTTATACCACTCGTTGTCCTTGGCGGGAGTCTTGTAAAGCTTCACGACCTCGTACAGGCTGCCGGTCTTGACTGGGTCGCCGTGCGACACGTTGACCTGCGACTCGTAGCCCGTGTTCGGAAACCCTTTCGCCTGATAATGAGTGTGGAAATAGATCCCAGAGTTAGCGTGTGGGTGCGTTTGCACGTCGGCTTCAAAGACGAAATTTTTGAATTGCCAGTCGGTGAAGGCGTGCGAACGCGGTCCTGCGCAGACGATCTTGCCGTCCTCGACGTGAATCTTGCTTTGACCGGCGTCTCCCAGCTTCCAGCCAGTCAAATCCTTGCCGTTAAAGAGCGAAATCCAACCGTCCTTATCGGCGGCCGTTTTCGGCGGGTAATTGCAGGAATGTTCCTCCTTGGGCGTTTCTTCCGCCGGTTTCAGGTCGCCCCACGCAGAGGCGCGAGAGTCGGTCGATGTGAAGATGAGCAGGGAGCACAGGGCGGCTGCGCTCAGTCGGGTGGCAAGTGAAAGCTGGGGCATGGATGTTGAACTCCGGTGAGAATCTGGCGGGCGGGAACGAACTGTCGGCGACAGATTTGAGACACTTTGCGCTGGGACATTCGCGCCGGGACATCGGCGCTGGGACATTTTGCACTATAGCCAGCGGCAAAGACGTTGCAAAGCAGACGCCGCGCTACACATGACCGGCGAGCGGGTTGGCCGCGAACTCGCCGGAGGCTGTCGTTACTTCCGCCCATTGCTCGGCAATGGCTCGTCGATCGGCAGCTCGCGACAGAGAATCTCATGGTCGTTGCGAGCGTAGACGTAGCGGCCGGCGTACGCCGGATGAGCCCAAGTGTCGTCAATGATCTTACCGCGGGCCAACTCCGTGTAACCTTTCGGATTCAGCCGGACCAGGAGCAGCTCGCCGGCCGCGTTGAGCGCCAGTGCACGGTCGCCGTCCCCGATCCAGACGAGCGTGGCTTGCGGGTTGGTGTCGCGAGCCGTCAGACGATGTCCGTCGGCCCAGAGCTTGTTGCCCGTCTCCATCTCGAAGCACGTGAGTCCAAAATTCTTGTCGAGCAGATAGCCGAAGCCATTTCGACAGAGCGGCTGCGACATCAGTCCGCGCAGTGTCCGCTCGTCTTCCCAGGCTAGTTTCGCGTTGCGACCGCTCGCGTCCAAACGGATGGCCTTGGCACCTGCCCAGTAGCCGCTCACAAAGACAAGGCCCGCGTGGTAAACGGGCGTGGCGATCGATACGCCATAGGTCACTTCGTAGGGAAGTTCCCAAAGCGGCTCCCCGCTGGCCGCGTCGAGACCGCGAATATGGGACGGCGTCCAGCAGACCAGTTGCACGCGGCCGGCCAGCTCGATCAGGATCGGCGTCGCGTACGTCGCCTCGTCGGAGAGGCTGGCCCAGACCTTCTTTCCCGTTCGGCGATTCAACGCGACGACGCTGGCGCCCTTGGCGGAGCCGGGATGGACGATCACCGTGTCGCGAAAGATGAGGGGCGACGCGGCGTAACCCCAGGTCGGCATCCGTCCGCCAAAATCCGACACGAGATTCGCCGACCAGCGGACCGACCCGGTCTTGAGGTCCAGGCAATTCAACTTCCCCGTGGCCCCGAGCGTGTAGACCCGACCGTCAAACACGGTGGGTGCGGCCCGGGGCCCATTTCCGTAGTCCAACTGGCCGTAATGCGACGGATCGGAGTGCGTCCAACGGACGTCTCCCGTCCGCGCGTTATAACAGACGATGCGTTCGGCCTCGGCGGGAGTGGTCTGCCGGTCGGCAAGCAGGACGCGATCGCCCGCAACAATCACTCCCGCGTAGCCGCCGCCGATCGGCTTACGCCAGCGGAGTTTCAATTCGGCAGGCCAGTGCGCCGAAAGTTTGGGACCATTCCAAGTCCCGTCGCCGCGCGGACCCCGCCACTGCGGCCAGTCCTCACCGGCATTGTCCGAGCGACCAGTCACGATCTCGGCGGCAAAGGTGGTAACAGGGCCGAGCGGACCGAACGTTGACAGCAGGATTCCCAATAGCGCGGCAACGGGCAGAAAGCTCGTCGGCTGGATCATGGGAAGGCTCCCAGATTGGGACACGGCTTGAGCAGGCGCGGCGGCGACGGTTGTACCAAACGGTCCCAGATGTGTAGATAGCAGTGATTGGAGAGCTGTCAGCCCTGCCCGACTCTCGGAGGATCCCTCATGTCCCGCCTGTTTGCCGCCGGTCTGTGTTTCGTGTTCTGTGCTGCGACGACCCCTGCCCGCTCGGCTGATAATGAGCTGACGCCTGAAGACAAAGCCGCGGGGTGGACACTGTTATTCGACGGCAAATCGTTGGACGGCTGGATACGCAGCGACGGCAAAGCGAGCAACCGGGGTGTCGACCACGACGCGATCAACCCGCACCGCAACGGGTCCTACATGCTCGTCTACGACAAAGAGTTTTCCAACTTCGAATTGAAATGCGACTTCAAGGTGACCCCGCAGTGTAACAGCGGCATTTTCGTCCGCACGTTTCCGCTTACGCCGCGCAAGGGGAAAGACGTCGGCTACAACGGGATCGAGATCGCGATCGACGACGGGATCAAGGAAGGGTACCACGCGACGGGGGCGATTTACGACCTGTCTCCCGTGCTAGTCGACGCGACAAAACCGACCGGCGAGTGGAACCATATCTTGGTCAGGTGCGACAAGTCCGAGATCGTCGTTGAGCTCAACGGCAAAATCGTGAACAATGTCGACCTCGACAAATTCACCGAACCGAACGTGCGACCCGACAAGACGCCGCACAAGTTCGACGTCGCGTACAAGAAGCATCCCAAGCACGGCTACATCGGCCTGCAGGATCACGGCTCGCCATGCTGGTTCAAGAACATCAAACTCCGCGAGCTGAAGTAGCCGAGTTCGTTGCTGTCAATCTTGAAGTCCGACAACCACTGGTCTGTCGGGGCGATGCCAAGGGAAAGGCCGTCCTTCAATGGGCCATTTAAGAGCCAGTGCGGGCTAGCCGTCCAGGAGCCGACGACTGCGCTTAGCGCGAGCGACACATCAAAGGCGTGCCGCTGAATTAGGGCTGCAGCCATTCATTATCTGGACGGGCGAGCAGAC
Organism: Planctomycetaceae bacterium; assembly: GCA_035949535.1. GTDB lineage: Bacteria > Planctomycetota > Planctomycetia > Planctomycetales > Planctomycetaceae > DASPSM01. The sequence continues at coordinate 5,976 of DASZIA010000348.1, forward strand.
GCGCGTTGTTGTAGGCCATGTCGAGCGTTAGCACTGTCGAGCCCCGATATGCGTTACCTGCTTCCGTCTTTGCAACTACGAGGGCCAGATCCGCACGAGCTGGATCTTCGAAGCAAATCGGCAGCAAGAGCTGGACGCTGCCCTCTCGTCCCTTGTCTCTGTAGTACTGAGGAACGGCTGTCTTGTAATTACGGTAAACTCGCTTTTTGGTCGTCGCTTCGGCGCTGATGAGCAACTGGCGCGCTACGTACTCGTTTTCCTGCAAATGCTTCGGGAATCTTTCGATCTGCTCCATGACGTGATCAATGTTAATGTAAAGCTCGCAGCGCTTGTCGTAGAGCAAGACTGACGGGTCGTCGAAATAATTAGCAAGTGGGGGTGGATTAGAACCGAACTGTTCGATTAGATCCCAGTCGCTTGCCTTCTTGAAACCATAGAATCGCCAAAGTTGGCGGTTAGGGCGCGGGTTCTCACGGAAGAGGGCATAGATCTCTTCCTGGTTCGGTGTGACTAGCCCGGTGTTAAAAGCGGAGTTCTTTCCGTCCCGCGAAATTCCAACGCCTCCAGTCATTTCCTCCAGACGCCGGAACGTGTGACGCACGTAGCTTCTCAAGATGGGAAGTGGATCTGGAGCGGTTGCATGCTTATATTCCCATGGCTCATCCTCCGCCATGGCCGCCAGTTGTTCCAACCAACCTGGTGGCCCCATATCCGTGAATGCTTCAAGATGGTCCCATGACTTCTTCCACCCAACCACTACGACATCGCTCGCCTCAAGGCCTTTTTTGCCGGCGATCGCAGCGAGTTCAACGATATCGCCCACACAGAGGTACCCTTGTTCGTTTTGCGGGAGCGAGGAAGCATGTACGAAGACGTCTCCTCCATCCTCGACGGAGATAAAGCCAAAGCCTCGGTCATTCCAGAACTTGACAGTTCCTTGAAGGCGCTTCGCCGCGGCTGCGGCGAGCACGCGAACACCGACTGCTTTGTGCCCTCTATCACCAGCTTGGATGTCGAATGCCAAGCGAACTCCCGCTTTGAGTTGGTGTGGAAAAGTGACCTCGTTCTGATGCACGAATACGTCATCTGTGCCATCGTCAGGGTCGATGAATCCAAACGCCTTACCAGGAAGCCAACCCTTAAAAGTGCCTTCCACAGCCCGCCTCCTTCATGACTGCACTCTATCTAGCGCGCTCGGTTGGCTGCCGTCAAGTACTTTTAATCGCTATTTACTTGAAGGACGGGCGTTTTTTCTCTCGGGTTGCTCCGATATATCTTCGGAAACGCCGTGCACTACATCGCCCGCTACTCACTGATGGAGAGGGGCCGCCTGCTCCGAAACCGATCCTGACAAGCGTGTCGGCGTCATGCGACCGCTCGCTCAACGGAGTTCTGGCAGTCTCGATTGCTCTTAAGCTTCGCAAGACCGGCGACGATAGCCGAGAGCACCGGGATCACGCACGGCTAACTCCCGCGCTCCCTGGCGCGCGAGGCTCCCCACGCGCTCGCGTTACCGGTCGATCTCACCCATCACGATGTCGAGCGAACCGACGATGGCGGGGATGTCGCCGAGAAGAAAGTCTTTGCAGATTGGGCCGGTGATCGAGAGGTTGCAGAAGCACGAGCTTTTCGCCCGCGCCCGGAGTGGATTCGCCTCGCCGTTGCCCACGATGTAAAAGCCCATCTGGCCGCGGGGACACTCGGTCTCGAGATAGACTTCGTCCTTGGGGAGCTTGGTGCTCATCTTGTAGGGGATGCGGAACGCGCCTTTGGCCGTCGGGTACTTGGCAATCGCCTGTCGCACCAGGCGGATTGCCTGCACGACTTCGAGCATGCGCACGTAGAAGCGGCACCAGTTGTCGCCCAGCACGACTTCCGGCGGGGCTTCCTTAAAGGGCGCGACGATGACGTCGAACTCATATCCCTCGTACATCTTGGTGTAGATCGGGTCGCCGTCGCGGCGGAGGTCCCAGTCGACGCCGCTCGCTCGCAGCACAGGTCCCGTGCAGCCGTAGCTGATCGCCATTTCCGGCGAGAGGATCCCGAGTCCAGCCGTCCGTTTGATGAAGATCTGGTTGCGCGTCAGAAGCTTGTGATACTCGCTGATTCGCGGCTCGAGCCAATCGAGGAACAATGTGGCCGCGTCGATCCATGAAAGCGTCATGTTCGGCGACTTCCCGGAGAGCGAGGCGAGCCCGGGCGGGATTGTGATCGTTTCGGGCAGGTCGTGCGTTGCGCCACCCATCGTGAGATAGCTATAGGTCAGCCGTGCCCCGCAGGCCTCCTCGAACAGGTCGAGCACGATCTCCCGCTCGCGGAAGGCGTACAAAAACGGGCTGAAACTGCCGAGATCGAGGCCGTAGGCGCCCATCCCAACCAGGTGGCTGGCGATGCGGCCCATCTCGGCGATCAACACGCGGAGGACCATCGCCTTTTCCGGCAGCTCCATTTTGACGAGCTTCTCGACGGCGAGCGCCAGACCGAGATTCATGTTCATCCCGGCCAGGTAATCCATCCGGTCGGTGTACGGAATCCATTGTGGCGGCGCGAGGTTCTCGCCGATCTTTTCGGCGCAGCGGTGCAGATAGCCGATGTGCGGCGTCACTTCGTGGACGACTTCGCCGTCGGTCCGCAACAAGAGCCTGAGCACGCCGTGGGTGCTCGGATGCTGCGGTCCCATATTGACCAGCATCTCGTCGGTCCGCACGTCGAACTCGACGACGCGGGGATCTTCTAATTGCATGCTCATCTTAGGACCCGTATTTGTAGGGTGTGACAAGGCCCGACTCGGGCCGCCGGCACACCGTTCTTCCGTTTCCAGCTCAAATATTGTGCGAACAAATTGGTGTGCCTGCGTCCGCCAACGGCGGACTTGTCACACCCTACGCCAGAGCTACCGGCCGCGGATCTCGTGGTACTCGAGCGGCATCTCGTAGTCCTTACGGAGCGGATGCCCAACCCAGTCTTCGGGGCAGAGGATTCTCCGCAAATTCGGGTGGCCGAGGAAGCGGATCCCCATCAGGTCGTAAGTCTCGCGCTCGTGCCAGTCGGCGATGCCCCAAATATCGGCGACCGAGTCGACTTCCGGAATTTCACCGGCCCGGCCGTCCTTCCAGCGGGGCAGTTTCACCTTGAGCGTGATCTTGTGCTTTTTCGGAAAGCTCGAGAGGTGGTAGACGACCTCGATATGCGGCTCGTGCCCGTACTTGGGCGCTTTTTTGGGATCGGGCTCGAAATAGTCGACCCCGCTCAGATTGTTGAGGTGGTTGAGTCGAAGCCGATCATCGTCGCGGCAGAACAGCGAGACCTCGCGGATGGCGGCCGGGTCGACCTCCACCCACGGATCGGTCGCAGCCAGGTTGACGCCGGTGATTTTTGTCGGCCCAAACCGTTCGAGCAGCAACTGGTGAATTTCTTGAGCGTTCATAAAAGCGACGTCTCTTGTGCGTTCTTTGGTGCGTCGTCCGGGTCGAGTTTCGACCTCCGCGAAGTCGCTACTCAGCCGACGGTCTGTGGGACACGCATTGGTTCCGGCGCCGGGACGCGGGGCGTCCCCGATGCGGCAGGAAACGTCGACTGACGCGTCACTGCGCGGACCCAGTTGAGGTCGCCTCGCTTCCACACGTAGGCGAAGCCGACCAGCAGCACCCCGAAAAAGACCAGGATGTCGAAGAACGTCAGGGCGGCCAGGCGAAACGCGGTGCCCGACCCGATCGGCTGGACCGCCTGCGATGGGGTCGCGTTGAGCAGCTTAGCCGAAATCATCTGCCGAGCCTCAACGTTGATCCGCGGGTCGGCCAACTGCGTGGCCTCGCCATAGATCAACGCCCAAGGAAAGAAGAAGGCCACTTCGACGTCGAAGATGATGAACAACAGCGCGACGACATAGAACCGCAGGTCGAACTGGATATAGCTCGACCCAATCGTCGGCTCGCCGCATTCGTAAACGGCGACTTTTTCCGGCGTGGGCAGATTGGGCCGTACGAACCAGCCGATGATCAGCGGAACGGCCAGCAGGACGACCGCGACGATTCCGAAGATGATGAAATGCCCGACGAGATCTGTCATTCGCTCAGTCCAAGGTCCAAAGTCCAATGTCTAAAGTCGAGACGGAAAACAAGTCCCGGCGCGAGGCATTTTGACCTTGGACCTTGGACTTGGGACCTTGGACCCTGTTCATTATTTCTTGCCGCCGTTGTCAGCCGGCTTACCACCCGGAACCGATCCCTCGAGCAGCGATTGTCGTCCCGCGAAACCGGCTTCTAGCTCGTGCCAGAAGGCGATATCCCCTTCGCCGAGCTTCCAGCACAAGTAGGCCTCGCGGCCGTCGATCTGCGTGAGAAAATCGATCAACCCGATTTTGGGGTCTTTCAACTCGACGCCTAAGCGCCGCAGCTCGTCGCAGAACTCTTCGAGCCGATCGTTGTCCTTTTCGATGTCCTCTTCGATCTGTTGCACTTCCTCGTCGTACGGATTGTCTTCATCCCGGCGTTGCCCGGGCAAGCGGCGGACGTTCTTCAAACGATCGGAACGTTCCTCGATTTCGTTCTTGAGCTGAACGATGTCGTCGACAATCGCCCGGACCAAGGGCAGCATAGCGTTGGCCTCGGCGACAGTGAAGTATTTTTTTGCCGCGGAAGTGTTCATGGTTGGGACCTCGCGGTTGCCAATTCAATAGTCGGCGATTGGTGATCGGCTGTTAATGTTCGCCAGCAGCCGGCTCAAATTCAAAGGGACTTGGTTCCCCTTGCACCCAAACCGGCTGATACAAAACTTTAGACTCAGAAACGACCGTCGGATTCAGCGTCGCCTGTCCCCAAGCGACCTGCAGAGGCAATTTGGCGTAGTCGACGATACACCCGTCGCGGCTGTAGCAACTGAGGTCGAAGTTCGACCCCATAAAGATGCAGTCGACCGGACAGGGCTCGACGCATAAGGCGCAAAACATGCACTTCGTGTAATCAATCGTGAAGCCGTCGATCCGGAATCCCTTGCCGACGGGCGCCTTTTGCTTCTCGATATAGATGCAGTCGACCGGACAGGCGACCGCGCATTTTTCGCAGCCGATACAGGCTGTCAAGTCGAAGCGGTGAAACCCCCGATAGCGCGGCTTCACGGGGACCGGGACCTCCGGGTACTCGAAGACTTCGGTGAAGGTTCGCCGGCGGTACGTCTTGCCCATAATTCCAAGGGTCACAAACAACCCTTGAAACACGGTGTCAATCGCCACCCACACGTTCCGGAACCACTGAATCATGACCCGCCTCGACTGGACTCGGCTCGGCTCGAAACCGATCAGCCCATCCAACCTGTCATCGACAATTTCGCGCTAGCAAGTGCGGGGGATTGTCGTACAAAAATCACATTCAAACTTCATCGAATTATAGGACGGAAGGTGGCCAACGCAAGGGAGTCAACGAGGCCTCCATGTTGCATTTGACCTGACTTTCCAACACCAGTTTTCGACGTTGCGGCAATCATTTCTTGGTGAATTCCACGAGTCGGCGCAGGACCTCTCCGGTCGCCCCCGAGTCGATCGCCGCAGCCGCCATTTCCACGGCTTTGCCCGGATCCTCGCTACGCCCGGCCGCGACCAGCGCCGCCGCAGCATTCGCCAAAACGATGTCCCGCGCAGGTCCCCGCTCGCCAGCCACCAGGAGGCGGATCCGCTCCGCACTTTCCAACGGCGATTGCACCGAAATGTCGCTCACGCAGCATTCTTTGAGATTCAGTCGTTCCGCAGACCACTCGGAAACGTCGATCGACTGCCCTTGGACCCTAAACACTGTGGTCCGCCCCCATAGGCTCACCTCGTCGAGTTCGTCATTGCCGCACACAACCAGGGTCCGCTTGGTGCCCAAGCGGGCCACGGCAGCAGCGAGCTTCTCAGCCAACGCCACACGGCCTGCGCCGAGCAGTTGGAACTCGGCACCCGCGGGATTGGTCAACGGGCCCAGCAGATTGAAGATTGTGCGAAAGCCCAGCTGTTTACGGACGGGCGCGGCAAACTTCATGGCTCCGTGCACCAGTGGCGCAAAGCAGAACCCGATACCGATCGTGTCGATGCACTCGGCAACTCGTTCGGAAGCCAGGTCGACGCGTACGTCCAAGGCCTCGAGGACGTCGGCCGAGCCGCTAACGCTCGACGCGCTGCGATTGGAATGCTTGGCAATGGGAACGCCACAAGCAGCCGTCACCAGGGCGGTTGCTGTGCTGATATTGAATGTCGAGAGCGCGTCCCCGCCGGTGCCGCAGGTATCAAGCAGGCCGTTGCGCCGGCACTTGATTGGCGTCACCCGCTCTCGCATCGCCCGCGCGGCGCCGACGATTTCGTCGACAGTCTCGCCCCTGAGCTTGAGCCCGGTCAGAAGCATCCCCAATCCGACGGAAGGGGCGTTGCCGTCCATCACCTGCAACACGGCCGCGTGCATCTCATTTTCGGTGAGGCTGCTGCCTTTGAGCAAAATCGCGATCGAATTGTGGATTGCGTCGGGCATTCCGCAGTTTTCTACGCCGCAAGAGGAGAGAGTCAAGCTCGGTGCGCGTGTCCAATTCCATCGTATCGGAGCCGGCGCGCGGTGCGATAGCCGACAAGTTTGGACCGCTATCTCATTCTCGACTTGAAACCATCGCGGCGGCCGAGACCTTTCCGTAAAATGGGACCGCTGCCAAACCAACTCAGTACAGCTTGCTTGGACGGGCCGAGGACGATACCGCGGCAGCCTCTTGCAATCGAACGGCGGAGCGGAAAGGAGCCCCATTGCCGCAAAAGCTCATCATCGACGCGGACCCCGGCATCGGCGACGCCCTCGCTATTGCTCTTGCGCTGTTCGATCCGGAAATCGACCTGATCGGCTTAACAGCGACGGCCGGATGCGTCACGGCGCGAACTGCGACGCGTAACATCCAGGCGATCGTCGAGACGCTGGATCCGGTCAAATGGCCCCGACTCGGCGGCCTGATGTCCGATGTCCCTGTCGAGGCCCCGCCGTTCGACCCGGCCGGCGACATTGTGATGAAGATTAACGGCCCCTCGGGGCTGGGAGATTTCGACATTCAAGTGGCTGACCTGCACAACATCCGCGATCCGGCCCGCGTGTTGAGCGAACTTGTCAAAGCGGCCCCCAATGAAGTCACGTTGCTCACTTTGGGCCCACTTACCAACGTCGAACGTGCGTGCGACCGCCAACCTGAGTTTCTAGCGAGCCTCAAGCGATTGATCTGCCTGGGTGGCGCTGTCGATGGCGGTGGCGACGTGACCGCATCGGCGGAATTGAACATCTACTGCGACCCCGAGGCAGCCCGCAACGTCCTTCGCATGCCGGCGACAAAGTCGCTGATTCCCTTAGACATCAGTCGGCAGGTCATGCTCGCGATGAACCAGATTCAGAACCTGGTCGACGACGAGAGCAACCGCCGCGCCAAGTTCTTGAAGAGCATGCTCGCCTATGCCTTCCGCGCTTATCACGAGCATCTCGGGCGTGAGGGCTTTCCGCTGCGCGAAGTTGTGGCGCTCGCGGCCGTGTCGCACCCCGAGCTGTTCGAGAGCCGGCGGATCGCCATCGACGTCGAAGTTTCCGGCGAGCTGACTCGCGGCACGACGGTCGCGGACCGAAGAATGACGACTCCGGTGCACCGACTCAATATGGAAGTTCCGGTCCGCGTGTCGGAAGCGGGCGTGTTGGACTATTTCCATAAGACGTTCGAACTGATCGTCGGATGAAGCCGAGGCCACGGTTATGAAGACGACGCTGGCGCTTGCGGTAGCTTGGCTGTTCGCATGTGCTTCGACGACGCGGGCTGCCGAAGGCCGAGAGCGCGTCTACTTCGGCACGTACGGTCAGGCGCCCAATGAGGGGGTCTTCGTTGCCGACCTGGACCTGGCAACCGGACTCGTCACCGAGCCGCACTTGGCCGGTCGGGCGGTCAACGCTTCGTTTGTGGCCCTGCATCCAGATCATCGGCACCTTTATGCCGTTGCCGAAGTGTCGTCGCGGGGCGGACGACGGTCTGGCGGAGTCGTGGCGTTTTCGATCGTGCCAGAGACCGGCATGCTTCGCCCAATCAATGAACAGATTTCGGGAGGCGCCGGACCTTGTCATTTGGTCGTCGACAAGGGGGGAAAGAATGTCCTCGTCGCAAATTATGAGGGGGGATCGGTCTGCGTCCTGCCGATCGACGAGCGCGGCGGCTTGAGACCGGCCTCGTCGGTCATTCTCCATCATGGAAAGGGAGTGAATCGAGAGCGGCAAGAAGCGCCGCATGCCCATTCGGTCAATCTCGACGCGGCGAATCACTTTGCCTTCGTCGCCGACTTGGGCGTTGACAAGATCTTCGTCTATCGGTTTGATCCGAAGGCGGGCAAACTGACCCCGAATCAACCGACGGCGGTGACGGTCACGCCGGGCGCAGGGCCGCGGCATTTTGCGTTCGATGCGACGGGCCGCTTTGCTTATGCGATCGACGAACTCGACAGCACGATCACCGCCTTCTGGTACGACGCCGAAAACGGCACTCTGTCTCGCATTCAAGTCGTCTCGACATTGCCGAAGGACTTCCGCGGTGTGAACACGGCCTCCGAAGTCGTCGTGCACCCGTCGGGGAAGTTTGTGTACGGAGCAAACCGCGGCCACGACAGCGTTGCCCTCTTTTCGGTTGATCCGGCTAGCGGCAAGCTGAATCCCGAGGGACATGAGCCGACGCAAGGCAAGACCCCCCGAAATATCGCCGTCGATCCGACCGGCGCCTACTTGCTGGCAGCCAATCAGGATTCCAATTCGGTGGTCGTCTTTCGCATCGATGCGGCCAACGGCCGCCTGCGGCCGACCGGCCAGAAGCTGCGAATCCATGAACCGGTCTGCGTTCGGTACTTGATGCTCGGCGGGTCGTAGCAAACGCACCGAGCCGACCCTCTTCTATTGGTCGACTGCCCATGAGCTGCGCGCGGTCGCTATGCGCCATTAGGCGTCAATAGCCCTGTGGGCGTCGCTCTGAAGTCGTTCGGGGCCCCCCGTTTCCGGTATTGGCACAACGGTTGCTTTAGTGCATGTCGTGGATTTCCACGCGATTTCACGCAAACTCTAGCTACCTGGAGCACAAACATGGACAGCCTCATTCATATGGTCCCCGTCGTCAGTGCCATCGGATATTCGCTCGTTTACTTGCTTGCGGGCGGGGGAGTGTTCGGCGCGTTTGTGATCTTCGTCATCGCGAAGATGCTCGGAAGGTGATGTCGGAGAATGACACGACCGCGCTCGGTTAATCGCGAGCGCAAGCATTGACGAGTCGGGGCGACTGGTCCGCCTCGTGGGGTGCAGGCGCCCGGAGCGGCTACTCGCTGCTCCGGGCGCTTTTTTGCGGACCAGCGCTCAACAGACGAATGAGATCGGTTCCGTAGTCGGCCAGCTTCTTGTCGCCAATGCCCCGAATACCGCGCAGTTCGACCAAGGTCGTCGGTCGGTGGCGAGCCAGGTCGCGGAGCGTCGCATCGCTGAACAGAATAAAGGGCGCCTGCCCGCGTTCGGCCGCTTTGTCGCGGCGAAATTGCCGCAGTGTCTCGAACACATCGCGGTCAACTCCGTCCCACGAATCGCGAGCTGCCTGCGAGGTTTTGCGGGGTCGCTTTGCCGGTCGCAAGAGACGCGGAGTCAACTCTCCGCGCAGCAAGCGACGGCCATCCGCGGTGATTCGCAAGACGTTGTATTCGCCGCTTTTCTCGAGGAAGCCTTGACCGACGAGCTGTTCGATCCAGACGCGAATGCTTTTTTTGTCCTCGCCCGTCAAAATTCCCCAAGTACTCAATTTGTCGTGAGCATTGGCCAAGATTCTTTGCTCGCGAGCGCCGGCGAGGACCAGCGCCGTGTACTCGCCGCCGAAGCTTTCATTCAATCGATGGACGCACGACAGGATCTTCTGTCCCAACAACAGCGGCTCCTCCGCCAAGTCGAGCTCGGCCAGGCAAACGTCGCAGGCGCCGCAGTTTTCAGCTCGTAACTCTTGGCCAAAATAGGCCGCAAGAACGCGATGTCGGCAGATGACTCCGCTGCAATAGCCGTCAATTGCCGAGAGCAACGCCACCGCCGCATTCAGAGCGGGCTCCGGGAGTTCCTCCTGCATTCTGCGCCAGGTGCGAAAATCGCCGGCGGAATAGAACAGGCAGCACTCCGCTTCCAGGCCGTCGCGTCCGGCCCGTCCCGACTCTTGCAGATAATTCTCGAGCGACTTGGGCGCGGCCGCATGGATCACATAACGCACGTCGGACTTATCGATGCCCATCCCGAAGGCGACCGTGGCAACGATGATTTTCGCGCGATCGTTGATGAAAGTATCCTGGTTGGCCTTTCGCACTTCGTCGGGAAGTCCCGCATGGTAGGGAAGCGCCCGGTAGCCCGCCGCTTGGAGATCGGCGCACAGCTCTTCAACGTCGGTGCGACGAATGCAATAGATCAAACCCGCGTCGCTCGGGTGGCGGTCGATGACTTCGCGAATCTGACGCCGCAGTTCCTTGCGCGGCTGGACGCGGTACACCAGGTTGGGCCGATCGAATGAGCCGATCAGGATTTCCGGATTCGCGAGTTGCAGCTCGCGGACCACGTCGTCGCGGACTCGGCGGGTTGCCGTTGCCGTGTATGCATGCACGGCAGCGCCGGGAAATGTCTCTTTCAACCGCCGCAGCATGCGATACTCGGGGCGGAAGTCGTGGCCCCACTCGCTGATGCAGTGGGCCTCGTCGATCGCGAAGAACGACACCGACACGCCCTTGAGGAACTCTAGTGTGCGGTCCGTCATCAGTCGCTCTGGGGACAGGTAGAGAATCTTGACTCGGCCGGCGCGGATGTCCTCCGCAACCTGACGCTTTTCTCCGGGCAAGAGCGTGCTGTTGACGCAGGCGGCCGGCACTCCGCAGTCGCAAAGCGCATCGACCTGGTCTTTCATCAGCGAGATCAGGGGCGAAACGACCACCGCCAACCCCGGCTGACACAGTGCCGGCGCCTGGAAGCAGAGCGACTTGCCACCTCCGGTCGGCAACACCACCACCGAATCGCGGCCTGCCACGACGGCCTGCATGGCCTCCGCCTGGAGCGGCCGGAAAGCATCGTAACCCCAGTACTTTTGCAGGATGGCCCGCAGCTCGTCCATGCAATGACATATAGCCGGTTGTCAGCCATAAGCTCAACGCAGGGATCTGTCGATCGCCGCCAGTTCAACTCGGGCAAGCGGCTAACTGGCCTTGAAGGCTCGATCCCAATGGGGCGAGATCGGCCCGCCGCGCCAGCCGCTGCCCGATCGTTTGTCTAGCAGCCGCGCACGAAGTGAGCGTTCTGGCCTGTAACGCGTTCGACAAGAAGGTGCCGAGATTCGCCCAAGATTCTCCTTACCGCGTGCGCGGTCCTTGCGGCGACCCTACGGCACGGGCGTGCGCTGACCCGTCGCTAGACTGACAAGGAACAGCACGATGAACACCACGAATAGGACCTTGGCCACGGCGGCGGCGGTTCCCGCCACTACGCCAAATCCCAGGATCGCGGCGATCAACGCAATGACTAGAAAGGTGATTGCCCAACCCAACATGATCGTTCTCCTCTGTGATCTTCCGGCCCACTAGTCGGTGGATTCTGAACCTTTGGCAGGCAAACGGTGTGCCGCCGATCTAACGGCGTCTCTCGAAACGGGCGCGCGGTAACGCCCTATCCACTGTGCGATTTCGTCAGGCACTTGGCTGCTAAGGGCCGCCAACCCACATACACAGGACTGAAGTGCCCAGAAGGCCGGTTTTCCGCTCGGGGCATACAAGTTGCACCCTTCCAAATTGCGTTCGCAATCCCGACCCGGGTGACCAAGTCAAAACAAGATCAAGAGGGCACACGAAGTGCCAACAAGATATTTATGAGCCAGCTCGAATTACCGGGCGCCTGAAAGCGAGAGAAAAACTCCACACCGGTGCTCACACGATTCTCAGCCATCACCCTTTCGGAACGGGTTTCGGTTCCACGGTTGGAGCCGCTCTGGTAAGCGTCGCGGCGGAAGCGGCAGGCGCCGGCACGATCAGCATCTTCACCTGCGCGGCGACGGGAGTCGTCGTTGGTGGATGGGCGGGACTTGCGATCAGCCGACGACGGTTGAAGCGCACGGACGCCGATGTGCTGCGACGGCGCACCCGAACGATTCGGTTATTGAAAGTGGCCCGGATGCTCCGGCGCCGCAACGTGGCGTGACACTCACTGGGAATTCCTAGCGCGAGTTTCAGCAAACCACACGGCCTGCCCCAGGAGACTGCCATGAGTCGTGGAATCATGACCCGACACTCCCCACATGCGTCGATCCGAGCGGGGCATGCGCCGACGATCCGGAAACGATCGCGAACGCGGATTGCCGGCTTGCCGCTTTTCGAGATCGCTTTCGGTGCCCACGGCACTGAACCCCACGGACACGCCAAAGCTCTGATTGCCATTGGAGATCAGGCGACGGGTGTGCTCGCAATCGGCGGGCTTGCTCAGGGCGTCGTGGCAGTGGGCGGGCTCTCGGAAGGGCTGATTGCCGTGGGCGGCTGCACTCTGGGTCTGCTTGTCGCACTTGGAGGCGTGGCAGTCGGGGGACTTGCAGTCGGGGGCGTGGCGCTCGGAGCCGTCACGCGCGGAGGCGTGGCCATCGGAGGCCTCTCCGCGAAAGGGCGCGAAGCCGTCTCGCCTTACACGTAAACGCTGGGAAACGATCGCCTGCAACCAAGCGTCACGCTTCCATCCGTTCCGCAGCAGCGAAGCTTACCTGCTCTGCGGTGTCGATTCCCAACCGGTGATAAAGAGCGCTATGGCCGGTGAGCCCGCGCCAGATGAGTCCGGAACCAATCGTCGTCGCGGCAGCACCTCGCAACGAGCGCAGGCCGCCCATTGACGTCAGAATCGTGGCGCCCGCGATGACCGACGCCAATCGCTCCATTTGACCCACGTTGACCTGAGACCCCTCTTGGCCAGTTCGTCCGGATGAAGCCTGCATGAACCGACTCCTCACCTAATGAACATCTGAAGATTCTGGGGCAATCCTATGCACGCGTCATGCCAGGATAATACACCCCCGATTGGTGGCGGAATGACCATCGACCTGTCGGCTCGGCGGCGCCGCGCGTTCGAGGTAGCCCCGCCAAATCCGTGCGCCGCCACCGGGCCGACTGATCGTCAACCGACCATCCGGCCGCGTGCAAGCGCTGGAAAACGGCCAAGCAGATATTGCAAGAGCGAGCGCGAAACGAGAGATCCGGGTCGAGAACCGACCGAAAGAGAAAATCTCAGCTATCGTTGCCGCTGTCCGTTCCCAGAACGAGTCTGCCGCCTGCGGTGACTTTCGGGAAGGCGTCGCCGCACCGGCCTGATGCCGAAACGCTCAAGGCGACGGTTCGTCCGAATTCGCCCAAAATCGTTCGCGCGCCGGTTGTCCCGCCACGCCTCGAATCCTTCAGACGCTCTGCGATCTTCGGCCGATCCCATATTGCCGACGCGTGAGGACATCCCCTCAAGTCCCGCGCGCGGCATCGCAGAACTTCTCGCGACCGAATTTCCACGACGGCGGCCGAGGATTCATGTCTATGAAGAAAGTCTGGCGCGGCGGTTCTTCTTCCAAACGCTCAAGCTTCCTTGCAGGACTGACCCTCTTTTGCGCGGCGGCTTTTTTGTACTTGAACTTCGAGCCCGCGCCGGCGGGGGCCGATCGCAAGCACCGCAGAATCGACATCACGCGGCTGGCCACCACGACCGAACCCGCTCCCAAGCCGGCGATGCCGCTCGTTCCTTCGCCGGCCAATTCCCCGGCGGACGGAAAAAAGGCGGCCGTCGCACAAGGTCCAACCGAATTCGACCGGATGGCCATGTTCATGAACATGATCCTGCTCGAACAGGGTCGCCGACGGCTCGCGGACGTCTCCGATTACACCTGCACGTTTTTCAAACAGGAGCGGCTCGGCACAGAACTCTCCGAGGGACAGATCATGGAGCTGAAGATGCGGCACAAGCCCTTCAGCGTCTATATGAAATGGCTCAATGGCGAGAAGGGCCGCGAGCTGCTCTACGTCGACGGCGAACAAGACAACAAGATGATCGTGCATCCAGGCGGGTGGAAGGCGCGGATCGTCCCCTCGATCAAGCTCGAACCCGATAGCTCGCTCGCCCTGAGCGAATCGCGACACCCGGTCACCATGGTCGGTCTGCTCAAGCTGAGCGACGAAATCATCACCCGGCGCAAGACTGAGATCGAGCACAGGTGCCCCGTCCGCTGCCAATTCATCGAAAACGAAACCGCCAACGAGCGCCCCTGTTATTGTTTCGTATCGACTTATCTCGATCGCAAAACGTCGGAGGAATACCGCAAGTCGATCCAGTACATCGACCGCGAGTGGCTCTTGCCGATCAGCGTGAAGAACTTTGCGTGGCCCGAAGCCAAGCAGACGTTCGCCAACGACGGAGCCCTCGATGAAGCCACGCTGATCGAGCATTACGCTTACACCGAGCTGCAACTCAACCAGCAACTTGCCAACGACGACTTCGACCGCGCCAACAAGGCGTACAACTTCCGCCGCTAATCGCTAAGGGCCCCGCACGCCGTAGTCTCGGCGAACGTCCGTGTCGATCAAACTTTGAGGTGCTCGAGCGCCTTGGCGATCGGTGTGACGTAACTGAGGTAAAACGGGCCGAATTGCGCGTAGCGGGCCGAGGCGCGGTCGAATCGCATTGTGTAGACGATCTCCTTGATCGACTCTGGATTTCGGCCCCAGAGCGTGACGCCCCACTCCCAATCGTCGAACCCCGTCGAGGCGGTGATGAGCTGGCTCACCCGGCCGGCGAACTTGATTCCTGAGGTCGCGTGTTCGGCCATCAGCGCGCTGCGCTCACTGAATGGCAACTGGTACCAGTTGGCGTCGGGCTCGCGAATCTTGTTCATCGGGTAGAAGCAGGTGACAGGCAGCGGCGGAAAATCGGGATAGAGCCGCTGCTTGTTCATCGCCGGCAACCGCTGAGCGTACGCGTTGATCTTGGCCTGGTAGGCCGGATCGTTCACCGCCGTTCCGTCCTGGCGCAGCTTCTCGCCGTACTGCTCGACCGTGGGAACATATTCCGAGACTTCGGTGATCGAAACGAACGAATAGACGGGGACGAACACCGTGCCGAGCCCGTTGGATCGAATCAGCTGCGTCACGGAATCGATCAACAGGGGATCCGGATCGAGCAGCATCAGCCCGAGATCGGCCTCGTGACCCGAGACGAGGGAGCACTGCAGCCGCTGCGGGGCGCCCTCGCGATCGGGATCGAGCAGGCCGATCAGTTCCGCGCGGCCGCGCGCCCGCGCCGATTCGTCGAGCCGATTCAGCTCCCGCTGGTCCACACGATAATAAAGATGCAGGCAGTGCCATCCCTCACTCAAACGAATCGTTGGATCGGGCAGGGGAGTCGGGGCGTGTGGCGGGCGCGGCGAAGAAGTCACGGAAGATCGGTTCCTTCTCGGAGGGGTGAGGCTCCTGCCGAGCCACCTTATTCGCTCGCACAGGAAGAGGCTCAGCCGGAGCTTCGCCCTCCCGGAATGTAAGCACGAACTAAGCCCCAGCCAAGTCCACGACTCGGGATCAATCTGCCGGGCGGCGCAAGGTGACATTGCGGGCGACAAATTCGTCGCCGATTTCACGGCGAGGGTGGCGGGGGCAACAATCGCTATCATCATACACATTGCGTGGGAAGGCGGCGTCAATGTCCGTGGGTTTGAGAGCACTTCAAGAAATCGACCCAGCCTGATACGCGTCCTTCTCGCAATCGGCAGAAAGGCAGGAAAAAAATGGCGGGACCGGGGATGGAGTTGATTGGAGAAGAGGAAATCCGCGAAGTCTTGGAAGTGATGCGCAGCGGATACCTGTTCCGGTATGCGACCTCGCCGGAAACCGACGCCGACGCGCGATTTCTGGGCAAGGTCTACCAGGTCGAATGGGAGATTGCTCGATACTGCCAGGTGCGCTATGCCGTCGCGGTGAATTCCGGAACGTCGGCACTGTTAACCGCCCTTGCCGGTTTGGGCATCGGCCCGGGCGACGAGGTAATCGTTCCGGGCTACACCTTCATCGCGAGCCTGTCGTCGATCATCTATTCGCGCGCAGTCCCTGTGCTGGCCGAGATCGACCAAACGTTCAATCTCGACCCGGCGGACGTCGAGCGAAAGATCACGCCTCGCACGAAGGCCATCATGGCCGTCCACATGATGGGCAATCCGGCCCGGCTCGATGAGCTCAAGGCGATCGCTGATGCACACGGCTTGATTCTGATCGAGGACTGCGCTCAGGCGTTTGGTGCGACCTACAAGGGACGGCCGGTCGGCTCGATCGGCAAAGCGGCAGCGTTCAGCTTCAACGTCTACAAAACGATTACCTCCGGCGACGGCGGCATGATCGTCACCGACGATGAAGAAGTCTTCCGCCGGGCATTTGCTTTCCACGATCAGGGCCACGCGCCGTTTCGGAGGGGCGTGGAGATCGGCGAGCGGCCTTTCGTCGGACTCGATTTCCGCTTCACCGAATTGCAGGCAGCCGTGCTGTTGGCACAGTTTCGTAAGCTCCCGCAAATCCTCGCCCACCTCCGCGCGAACAAGCGTCGGTACAAGCAGATTGTCGCAGAGGTGCCGGGGATCGAGTTTCGCGAGATCACAGATTCCGAAGGCGAATGTGCCACGATCCTGACTGTGATCTTGCCCACCGAGGAGATCGCCCGGCGGATCGCCGCCCAGCTCGGCACGAAAGTTGTGGCCGATGCGGGCTGGCACGTTTACAGCAACATGGAGCAAATCCTCGAACAACGGACCGTAACGGCCGAGAAGTGTCCGTTCACATGCTCGCCGTACACGTCGCGCGGCGGTGAGGCCCGATATTGGAAGGGCATGCTTCCCCAAACCGACGCGCTCTTGGCCCGTTCGCTGAATATCAGCATCGGCGTGTCGGACCCGGGGCTAGGTTCAGTGTTCGGCGTGACCATGAGAGACGGCTTCGATGTGGTCGAAGCGCGCGCCGCTCGTTTCTGCGAAATCGCGCGCAAGGAGATGGCGGGGACGCGATTGGCTTCGGCCGAGACCCGATCGTCGTAGGGTGGGACCAGCTCGCGCAGCGAGCGCCGGCCCACCGATTCTTGGATCGAACGAAGATGGTGGGCCAGCGCCGGCCTGCGGCCGACTTGGCCCACCCTACGAATGCGGGGCGGCGCGGCCTCTCGTCACCGCTCGCGCCAGAGCACATCGTCGGCGATCGCCAGGCGCGATTGCACCTCAGCCACGTCGCGGCGGAAACGATGCGAGTCGCTCGGATAACCGTGGGTCGGCTTGAGCTCGGGCAGATGATTCCGCCAAAAGCGGTTAAACAGCTCCATCGTCAGCTCGCGCACGTATTTTGAAACCATTGAAGCGACCGCAACCGGGAAGTGCCGCTCGGCCTTGGCTTCAAAGCGAATCTCCGTCGGGCCGATGCAATACACACTCGCTGCCCGCGACTCGCCGCGGCAGCAGACCATCCGTCCCTCCAAGCAGTCAACCAGCAGATCGCCGTAGTAGTTTCTGCCGCCGTGTTTGTCGGCGATGACCACCGTCGGGCCCGGCGCGTCCGGATTCCAGACGCGACGCAGCAATTGCAAATGCAACCGCGACAGAGTGGTGGCCTTGTTGTCGGTCCGGCGGTTCTCGCGATTCCAGCGGCGCGGCGAAACGACGTCGCTGCGAATCGCGCGCAATCGCACTCCGGTTGCCTCGCAGATCGTCCGCCACTTTTCGGAGGCGTTCTGTGCGAAACGACCTTCCTCGCTGATGGGCAACGGCAGGTCGGCGTCGTCGGCAAACCAGAGGTCGCGCCCGCGCCCATCGCGCTCATTTCCTTCACAAGCGGTCGCACCGTCGCTGCACAGTTCGTTGGCCATCAGGGCATCGAGCAACTGGTTGAGGGCCGAAGGCATCTGCGACGCGATGCCGAACGTGGCCAACACGCTGCGCTCGAGCGCGCCCAGGCCGATGGCGGGACTGTAAACCTCTTTTGAGTCTGCAATGTGAAGTCGCTCGCTGACGGCGGCAGCTGTCGCACCGTTACCAGATGCGTCAACTGAAACCTCGCAGTCTTGTGGAAAATCGGCGATCTTCCTCTTCCGGGGGCGACCGGGAGATCTTTTTTGCCGACTGGCCGCCTGCTGATCGCCGTCGTTCTGCGCCTCTTCGGCCACTTGGCGCTCGGCGATGTCGGCAAAGACTTGCCAGAAGTCGGTCCGCTTCGGCCAGCGGCCAGGGACCTCCCACACTGTTGCTGTCAGTACCAGCGGCCCCAGGTTCGGGCCGTATCCTGCCTCATCCATGCCGATGACAAAACCCATGTCGGGGCGCGCTCCTCGCAGCTTCCTGGCAGACAAGGCCGTCTGCCGCGTGCGCCCTGTTCTTAACATAGGCGGCCAGCCGATTTCAAACGCTCGGCAGGCTCATAGGCCTACTGGAAGCGCAGCAAACCGAACGACTCGGGGCGCGGGCGCGTCGAGGCAGGGGGAATCCACGCCTCCTGCTTGACGGTCGGGGCGGTGCGCACGATTGCCAGACCCCACCCCTCGCCCACGCGCGGCGGCTGCGGCACCATCTCCGAAAAGGGAATCATGCCTTCGATTCGCCAACGCTCGTCGTCACCGTCGGCTGCAACAGCCATCGGTGGATTCCAGCGCGGATCGTTCCAGCACGATTCGGCAACGCAGCCCCGCTGGTCGATATCGATTTCGTACCAGGTCACGCCGTCTCGATCGACGTCGAAGAACAGCGAAATGCGGTCATAAGCGGACAGATCCTGGTCATGCTTTCGGCCCAAGGTCATCGGGCCGTCCTTGGGCAGGCCAGACACCCTCGGGACCGATGCGGCGAAATAAAGGTACTGCGCATCATGCGCCAACATCACGTAAGCGTGGGGAGCGTTGCCAGCGATCGCAACCGTGCTTGTCGAGAGGGGAATCTCGACTGCCTCTTGCCAGCAGGCGTCCGACAGCAGCCCGTCCGGCTTTAGCCGCTCCTTGGCGGCCAGGCAGACGATGGTTTTCTGCGGCAATCGCTCGCCGATCTGCGCTGTGGCGAGACTTGCACCTGCGGTCGAATCGCCGTGCTCGGCATCGGTCTCTGTGGCGCTCGCTTGAATCACGCCCGGGTGCGCGCCTACCTCTGACGGCAGCGTCGTCATTCCCGACTGGCGTAGCAGGGCGGCCAAGGGAAACTGGATTGCCGGCGTACGGTAAAGCGCGGGCGATTTCCGGCGAATCAGTGCAGCGATCTTCAAAGCCGAGTCGCGCTGCCCGGCCCAACGCAGCCCGCCAAGATCGGATTTACCGAGCCGCAATCTTCCGGGCGTCGTGACGAAGCGCAGTGGATCCGGACCGTCGAGCGCGGCTGGGTCGCGATCCTTGGGATCGGTTTGAGCCAACGCGAAGGCTTTATCGATCTTGGTTTGAAGGTCCGAGGGGGTGAACTGCATCCGTGTGGTTTGCGCCGACTCCTGCCGCAGCCGCTGATAAGTCAACTCGGCCGACGTCCAGTATTGAAACAGCCATTGCATCGCATTGAACGTCGCCGGCTCGTCGGGGAAGCGTTCGACCAGATCAACGACCACGGCCTCGGCCAGTTCCCACTGGGCGTTTCGCCGATAGGCGTCGGCCAAGAGGACGAGCTGCAATGCGGCCGACGCGTTGTCGGAGCCGCTTGTCTGGTCATGCAGCATGCCGAGCAATTCTGACCCGCCTGTGGCGCCATGGACGCGCTGACGAATCATCGCGCGAAAATTGCGATCACGACGAGCGATACGCAGCGCCGGATCGTTGGTCTCGCGATTGATTGCTTTCAGCGAGCGGCGAGCGTCGGTTCCCGGGCCCAACCCAATGCCCGTGAAGAAGTCTTGCAACACAGGCAAGTTGCCGTTCGCACCGTCCGCCCCGGGTGCGACATCGACGAGGCGGTATGACTCGCTCTCCGCGGGAACCGTCTCCGCAGGAATCAATCGACTGGCGGCGCCCGCGGCAAGGCTCATCACCGTAGAGCCACGGCGCGGGAGAATTTCGTCGACGTCGAGGCGGCAGTCGCCGGCGCTGCCGGTCGGCAAGCGCATGAAAACCCGCTCGGTCGTCCAGGGAGGCAGTCCCGCCACGCGCGCCTGTTCGGCGAATGCTAAGGGATCGCCCGCTTGACGTACGGCGGCCAGCACTGCATTGGCCAGTACCGTTCCCGGCGCGTCGTCGAGGGCCGGTTGATCGATAATCACGACGGTGGGGCGCCACATGCGCAGTTGGCAAACGAGATCTCCGTAAAACATCGGCTGGAAGCGACCTTCCGAACGCCGCATCCAGTCGGCGACGAGCTTCTCGGGATCGCGTTCGAGCCCGGGAATGTCGAGCGGAAAACGCCAGCCTGTTGCTCCCTGCGAACCACCGGCGACGGTCACGGCGTCGTGCAGCTTGAGGTCGAGCCCGGGGTCGCGCGCTCCTTCCCCCTCGGCTTGTCCGCGCACCGGCAACAGCACGACGCTGCGGTAGCCCAGGTCGCCCGATTCTTTGGCGAGCGCGCCGAAGGAGATGCGATCGGGCCGCGATTGGACTGTGAGCAAGGCGGCTCGACGCTTCGCCGCGCGGGCGGGCTCCCAGGTCTGGCCGCCGTCTTCCGTATGAAGGATGCAGCCAAAGACTCCGACGGCGCAGCCTGACTCGTCCGTCGAGAACGCCAAACGCTCGAGGGGCGCCGTCTGACCGGTTGATTGGGCCCGCCAACTGCGGCCGCCGTCCGGCGAATGCCAGACGATGCTGCCGGGCGATCCCGCGATCCACAGTCGGGCGCCGCGAACGGCAATCGCATGGAAATTGAAAATCTCGCCCGCCTCTTTAGGTAGGAGCGTCGGTGGAGCCTCCCAAACGACGCCGCGATTGTGCGTCCGCAGGATCAACGCTCCGTCGCCAACCATCCAACCGCTGTCGTCGCGACTCAGCTTTACGTCGTAGAGTCCGCGGAGGCCGAACCGTCCGGCGCGAAGATCAATTACTCGTCCACCGTCGACACGGGCGGACTCTCCCTCGAGTCCGGCGAGCGCGCCAAGTGTGGGTGCCAGAAAGTCTGCGGCACGCCAGCCGTCATGCCGCCCGCCATCGACCGATTGCCAGGTTTTGCCTGCGTCCGAGGTGGTGATCACGCCAGACGGAAAGTCGGGCGTCGGCTCGCCGACGACAACTCCCGCGCTGGGAGAGAAGAAGCGGACGTAATGCAGTTGCGGCAAGGGACGCGAGCCCCGAGCGAGACTGGTCCACGTTTTACCGCCGTCGCGCGTGGCGAGGATGACGCCCATCCCAACGCGAGTGAACGCGGTCGTCGATCCACCCGCGACCCAACCGATGCGGTCTGTCACAAAACAGACGCTACGGAGGGCGCAGTCCACGGGACAGGGAAGCAGCTTCCACGTTCGGCCGCCGTCTTCCGTCCGCCAGACGGCTCCGTGATCGCCGACGCTCCATCCATCGCGACTGCCCACGAAACACACGTCGTGGAGATTGGCATCATCGCGAAGTGAGTCGTCGACGGGCGGCGTGCCCGAAGAGGGAGTCACTGCGGGTACCCGTGCTTGCTCGAGCGAAGACGACTGGGCTGCCGCTGGATGATCAGCCGCCAACGCCAGGGCAATCGCGAGTGTCAAAGCGACGCATCTAGTCGCGCGCCAGATGTCCATCCGTGGACCTCGTGCGAAACGGTGAGACGTTGGGTTGGCCAAGGCCCGTTTCGAGCCGCAGGCCCACCATCCTGCTGGCGTGTTATCAACACCGGTAACAAAGGTGGGCCTGCGTCCGCCTTCGGGGACTTGGCCCACCCTACGACTCTGCCTTACATGGCAAACGTGTCAGCTCGGATGAGGAAAGAACGTGCCCACGACATGGCCCGACACCACCGTGAAATGGAGTTTGCCATCCTCAATGCTGGCGTCGGGGAGGAGGAATTCGTCGATCTCCTTGAGGAGTTCTGGGATCTTCTGCTCGGGGAAAATCTTCTCGTCCAGCACGATTACCGTTCCGACGACGCGTTCGCCGGGAAGGTAGTGCAGCTCGACCGCGCCGCAATCTTTTCCCGGTTCCGCTTGGATCAGAAACCGCTCTGAAAACGGGGTTCTCAGTGACCGCACAAAATGCAGGGCCATAACTCGCTCACCAGGAGTAGAGGAAGAGTTGAATGCCGGCCGTGGCGAAGAAGACCATCAACAGGACGACGCCCATGCAGCCGGACGCCTGCCCGCGCGATTTACCCTCGCTGCGATAGTGCAGGCCCGTTCCGGGGACGGTGAGCGCCTCGTAGCGGCGGCCCTTGGAATTGACGCCCACCCGAAAGTCTTTGCCGCCGACCGAGTAGCCGACGCCCGACTTACTCAGGTTGACGCGGAACGGACCGAGATTGACGCTCTTGCGATAACTCCATCCCATGGCCCGTCGATCCTTCGGCCGGACGCAACTGAACGGTCGGCGCTTGTGACCCGCCGGCTTCTCTCGTCGAACAGCGGCAGGAATCGGAACGCCTTGGCACACGCCGATTTGCTGCGGAAGGATAGTGAAGCCGGACAGATGAATCCAGAGGGGTTTTGTTACAATGCGGCCGCTGGGAGGACGAAGCTCCTGCTGAGCCTCGCCACTGCTGCACCCAAGATGAAGCTCGGCGGGAGCCTCGCCCTCCCGAAAACGGATGAAAACGATTCGCATCGGCAACGGCGCTGGTTTTTGGGGTGACAATCTCGATGCGCCTCGCCGACTCTGCGAGGGCGCTCGACTCGACTACTTGACGCTCGAGTATCTGGCCGAGCTGACGATGTCGATCCTCGCGCATCAGAAATCGCGAAACCCGGCGGCTGGCTGGGTGACCGATTTCGAGATCGTGCTCCGCGATTTGGTCCCCGCCCTGCGCGACCAGCCCGGCCTGAAGATCGTGACCAACGCGGGGGGCATGAATCCGCAGGGATGCGCCGTGGCCGTCTCGCGTATTCTAGTCGAGGCAGGCATGCCCGAGGTGGCAATCGGAATCGTGACAGGCGACGATCTGCTTCCCCGTCTCGACGAGCTGTCGCGCGCGGGTGAAACGTTTGCCCACTTTGAGACGGGTGAAACGTTCGATTCGGTTCGCGATCGAATCGTTAGTGCGAACGCGTATCTGGGCGCGGAGGGGATCGTCGAAGCGCTGGCCGGCGGAGCTCGCATCGTGATCACCGGCCGCGTCGCCGACGTATCGCTCACCGTGGGACCGGCCGTTCACGAATTCGCCTGGGGCTTTCGCGATTGCGAGCGGCTCGCTCCCGTTACCGTCGCGGGACACCTCATCGAGTGCGGCGGGCAGTGCACAGGCGGAATGTATTCTGGCTGGACGCCGGAAATTCGACTTGCGGATATCGGCTACCCGATTGCGGAGATTTCAGATAAGGCCGACGTGGCAATCACGAAGCCCGAAGGCACCGGGGGTCGAGTCAACGTGGAAACCGTCTCCGAACAGCTGCTCTACGAAATCGGCGACCCGGCGCACTACCTCACGCCCGACATCGACACCGACTTCACGCAGGTACGGTTGACGCAAGTGGGTCCCGATCGTGTGAGCGTCCAAGGCGCTCGCGGCAGCTCAGCGCCGGAGAAATTCAAAGTTTCGGTCGCCTTTCAGGATGGGTACCTGGTCTCATCAACATTGACGGTCTGCGGTCCCCATGCGATCGAGACGGCGCGCTCGGCTGGCGCGACGATCTTGGAGAAATTGCGGATGGCAGGCGTCACACCGGCGCGGACCAACGTCGAAGTGATCGGAGCCGGCGATACCGCGCCCGGGTTGCCCGGAGAACGGAGCAACCCCTGGGACGTGGTGCTTCGAGTGACTGCGGCCGATCCTTCCCGCGCGGTGCTCGAGCGGTTCACCTGCGAATTCGCGCCGCTGGTGACGGCCGGACATCCGGGAGTGACCGGATACGTGGGGGGTCGCGCGAAGCCGCGTCCCGTGCTCGCTTACTGGCCGACGACCGTCTCGCGTGAACACGTCCAGCCTCGCTCGACGGTACGAGCGGCGCGGGAGTGGACCTCATGAATGGCTCGATCCGTTTGGGCGAAATTGCCCACGCCCGCTCTGGCGACAAGGGCAATCACGCCAACGTCGGTGTGATCGCCTTCACCCCGGAGGGCTTTCGTTACCTGGGGCAGGTGCTGACGGAAGCACGAGTCGCCGAGTATTTTCTGCCTTTTCGGCCGACCGAGGTGCGGCGATACGAACTGCCGGGCGTCGGCGCGTACAACTTCCTCTTGTTCAACGTGCTCGGAGGAGGCGCGAGCCGCTCGCTGCGCACCGACAGCCAAGGCAAGACTCTCGCTTTGGCTCTGTTAGAAATGCTCATTCCCGCCCCCCCGCCGGCAGGCATCGATCGCATGCGGCGACAGCAACCAAAACCCAATGAGGCAACCTCCGATGAGTGAGCGGCTGGTCAAGCTGACGATGACGGACGGAGTGGCTCAAGTGACGCTTGATCGTCCAGCTCGACGCAACGCACTGACTCGCGACCTACTCGCTCAGCTTTCCGCTATCGTCGCCGAGGCTGCGGCAAACCCAGCGACGCGGCTCGTCGTGCTCGATGGGAGCGGCCCAGCCTTTTGTGCCGGGATGGATCTCGACGAGATGCAACAGCGCGCCTCGGCCCCAGACGCCCGCGCACAGTGGGAACAGGATGCTTCGGCTTATCGCGACGCGCTCGTCGCCATTCTGCGAGTCGACATGCCGATGCTGGCCGTCGTGCACGGGCCAGCCATCGCCGGCGGATTCGGGATCGTGCTCGCCTGCGACCTGGTGCTTGCCACGCCCAACGCGAAGTTTTCGCTGCCGGAAGTCAAGCGGGGAATCAGCCCGGCCGTTGTTTCTCCGCTCTTGCTCTATCGCATCGGCAACGGACCCGCCATGCCACTGCTGTTGGAAGGACGAACGATCAACGGCGAGGAAGCGCACCGTTTGGGAATCTGCCACTACCTGTCGCCGGTCGAGCGTCTCGCCGAGAGCCGACGAGAAATCGTGGAATCTCTCCTGACTGGCGCACCGCAGGCGCTGGCCGTCACGAAGCGGCTGGTCCGCAGTTTCTCGCTCGAGCAACTGATTCAACAACTCGAGGCCGGCCGCAAAGTTTCCGCCGAGGCGCGGGCGTCGAGCGAAGCTCGCGAGGGACTGACCGCGTTTCACGAAAAGCGCGAACCAAAATGGGTCAGGAGATCCGAATGACGAAGCACGAATGACGAGAGAATGTTCGAATGACCCAAAACGGCAGTCAGAGAATCGTTGCGTGCTTCGGACTTCCTGCTTCCTTCGTCATTCGAGCTTCGTGCTGAACGCTACGGTTCCGTCTGGAACCAGAACGAGCGGTAAATCTCGACATCCGTCGAGCGGCCGTCGAAGATCTCGATCGGGTTGTAGCGGTAGCTCCCGCGGACACCGAAGCCGGGCGAGAGGTTGACCAGCGGCCGCCGATACGCTGAGCGACTCTCGGGGACCGGGTACCGCGCCTGAATCTCCGGCGGCAGGACGTGGCTGAAATAGGACCGGCGAAACATCCACCCTTGATCGTCGGCCGCCGCAGGATTGTTGGCGAACTGGCAGAGCCCGATCACGACGGCAAGCGTCGCAGTCAGGCGAGCCAACGATGCGAATTCTTTCGATCGGCCACTCATCGCGTTCATTCCGAGTCGAGTCACGTTTTATTTTAGCAACTGGGCTGGGGGTCTTTGTTGACGATTGGCAACGAATCTCGTTCGAATCTGCTGGAAATGAGTAAAGTGCATGCGGCGTGCCAAATCCGCTGATTGGCTCTGCAAGCCGGCTGTCAGAGGACGAGCGCTTGGCACGACTCTGTACACGACTCTTTAGAAGCGCAGCAGCCAAGGCGGCCTGCGGATTCCGCTAGCCTTTCGCCGATGCGGCGATCAGCCCAAAGCGGAATGCAGAACGTCGCGCAAAAACGCGGCTTGATCCGGTGCTGCGGAAGCGTCGAGGCGGGGGAGCGGCGGCAGCAGTTCAAAGCGGAGCTGACGATCATCCTCAGTCGGCCCAAGCCAGGCCAATAGCTCCGGCGCATCATCGGAATCCGGAGTGCCGGGCCACTGGGTGACCTCGATCCCAGGTCCTGACAGGAGCCGCACGAGGCGCTCACGGCCGGGGCGCGAGCCGCCTACCAACGACAATCGCAGCGGCCGACGAAGTAGACGCGCGCGAAGCTCCGCGACAGTCTGGCCCTTGATCGGATGGCGAAACTCGCTCGCAATCACCGCGAGTGGATCCAGTACGAACCGCCGATACCAAGAGGCTGGGTGAGGAACTTGCAGCCGCGGGTCGTCGATCGTGCGATCGCCGTAAAAGATCAGGTCGAGGTCGAGAGTCCGAGGCGCCCAGCGCGGCCCTTTCCTGGGGCCGGTCGCCCGTTCGAGTTGCTGCAAGACATCGAGCAAAGCCAGCGGCTCGAGCCCTGTGTCGATCCGCGCGGCCGCGTTCAGAAATTCGCCTCCCGCCCATTGCCCAACTGGCTGGGTGCGACAGACCGGGCTGACTTCCAAAACGTCGACGCCTGGAGTGGCGGCAAGCCCGGTCAGGGCGGCGCGGAAATTCGCATCGACGTCGCCGACGTTGCCTCCCAGGGCGATGTAACAGCGAACGGTCATCGAACG
The DNA here is from genome assembly GCA_035949535.1 of Planctomycetaceae bacterium. Lineage (GTDB taxonomy): Bacteria > Planctomycetota > Planctomycetia > Planctomycetales > Planctomycetaceae > DASPSM01. Next base: position 32,684 of record DASZIA010000348.1, read on the forward strand.
TCCGGGGCGAACATCCCAGCGAAGGCGCTTATTTGTCGCAGCAGTCAGCGCTTGCTTCGCGAAATGTCAGCCGCCGTGAGCCGTGATTTGGGCTTCGATGTTCGTGTACTTGCCGCCCAGGGCCTGGCCCATTGCCGCGACGGTCGCGAAAACCGCCATCAAGATCAACGACAACATCACCGCGTACTCGACTGCGGTTGCAGCGCTGTCTTCTGTGAGAAACCGAGTTAACCAATTCATGGCTTACCTCCGGCGAGCTGCCTCCGCAAGGGTTTGAACGCGGGATGAGATTTTTTCTACCTTTGTTATTTCAAACATAGGTCGCAGTTGGCCTTTCGCAAATTGGCAATTGCGCCGATTTGTGCGACACGAATGCGGCACCCGGCGCGTTGCCCGAAGACGACATCCCCCCCAACGGGAGTGGGGTGAAATTCCGACGCGTCAGCGGCATGCCTGCGAAAAATAGCGCAGATTGGGGTGCCGACGTCTTGTCGGCACTGGAATGAGGCCGAAAGTGAACGCTCACGCGGGCTCGTTCGCCCCGTCAGAGCCGGCCGCTGCGGAAAACTCCGTAGATCAGCCAAATCCCGAGCAAACTCGAAAGAACGAACAGCGGGACTGTGAACCAGACCGATTCCGAACCCGTCCGCAGCACAAGCGCGGACGACAGAATCAGAGCGGAGACGACCAGGCCGATCACGACTCGGTTGCTCGAGCGGTCTAGCTCGGTCATCAGGCGGTCGAGCCCCGTGTGCTCGAACTGCACGCGAAGTTCGTCTTTGCTCAGTTTCTCCAGCGAACGCCCGACGTAATGCGGGACGTCCCGGGCCAGCCGGGCGAGGTTGCGGGACTCCCGCGCGAACTGATCGACCATGTGCCGCGGACTGTAGCGCTCGGACACGATGCGCTCGACGAAGGGCGCCAGATGTCCCGCCAGATTGAACGCCGGATCGAGATCGCGTCCGACGCCTTCGAGCGTCACCAGGCAGCGAATCAAGAGCATGAGATCGGCCGGACAGCGGATCCCATGGTTGAGCATCACCGCAGCGAAATCGCTGAGCATTCGTCCGACATGGAGTTGCTCGAGCGGCACGCCGTAATAATTCTCGATGAAATCCCTCACGTCGGCCCGGAGGAGAGGCGTATCGACGGGGCGAAAAGCGTGTCCCAGTTGCAGCACCACTTCGACTGCGCCGGCCACGTCGTGGTGGGTCACCGCCACGAAAAGGTCGACCAAGTGCTCTCGCTTCTCGTCGTCGAGAATACCGACCATTCCGAAGTCCAAGAGGCTGAACGTGCCGTCGCGGAGAATGCGGATGTTCCCGGGATGCGGATCGCTGTGAAACACGCCGATCTCGAAAGCCATCTTCATGAAGATCCGCGCGCCGTTGGCGGCGAGGTAGGCGGGTTGAAGTCCGTTGGCGGCCAGCGCCGCGTGGTCGTTGATCCGACAGCCCTCGACAAAATCCATCGTTAACACGGCCTCGCTGGTGAACTCCCAGTGCACGCGAGGAACGAACAGTGTCGCGTCATTGCGGAAGAATTTTGCGAACTCTTCGATGGTCCTCCCCTCGCGGGCGAAGTTCATCTCCCGGCGAATGGTGCGGGCGAAGTGACTAACGAGCCCCACCGGATCGAAGACGTCGGCACCGGGAACGTGATTTTGAATCAGGAGCGCCAGTTCGGTCATCAGTGAGAGGTCCCGCTCGACTTCCCGCGGCACGTTCGGTCTGCGGATCTTCACCGCGAGCGTGCGGCCCTCGTGGCTGATCGCCTTGTGCACCTGCGAGAGCGACGCGGAGGCGATCGGCTTCGGATCGAACACGGCGAACAGCTCGCTGGCCGGCCGTCCCAACTCGTGCTCGACCAGCCCGATTGCTTGCTCGTAGGGAAACGGCCTCACGTGCTCCTGCAGACGGGTCAGCTCTTCGATGACGTCGGGGGGAATGAGGTCGGCGCGCGTGCTCAGGACCTGCCCGAACTTTACGAACGTGGGCCCCAGGTCTTCGAGCGCCTTGCGGAAGCGACGGGCCCGCGTCTCATGGCTTTCGGGCACATTCGCCTGCCGCAAAATCACCCGCCGGCCCCAGCGGACGTAGCGCTGCATCCGAATCTGGTCGACGATGTCGCCAAAGCCGTGCTTCACGAACACCGCGGCAATCTCGCCGCTGCGGCCGAGATTGCGAAGGAAGCGAAGGGGATGCGGCTCCACGTGCAGGACTTCTCCTGAGTCGGCGAGCAAGGAGTGAGTTTTGCCGGAATACTGTTGGCGCAAGTCTCGACGGGCCATTCTAAACGGCGCCGCTTCTCCCCCGCGACGAGGCGGTCGTAATTTGCCGGCCGTTACATCACCGAGAAATAGTTCTCGATAGCGACGTCGAGCGCCTCGGCAGTCAGTTTCTTGGCGGTTTGTTTGAAACTGCAATAGTTCTTGACCTGCAACATCAGGTCGCGCGGCTGGCACGCACGGAACGGACGGCCCGCCTGCTTGTAGTGCTTTTCGATCAGGTAATCGATCGCCTCGCTGTCGTATTCGAACCCAAGGTTGGGGGCCATCAGCTTGCACAAGTCGCGGAACTGATCCTCCGTCGGGTCGGGGACCTCGATTTTGTACGGGATTCGCCGCAGGAACGCGCCGTCCACGAGAGCCTTCGGCTCGAGATTGGTCGAGAAAATAATCAACTGGTCGAAGGGGACCTGGATTTTCTTGCCGCTGGGAATGTTCAGGAAGTCGAACCGCTTTTCCAACGGAACGATCCAGCGGTTGAGCAATGTCTCGACGGGCATCACCTGCCGGCCAAAGTCGTCGATGATCAACACGCCACAGTTGCTCTTGAGCTGCAGCGGGGCTTCGCAAATCTTGGTCTGGGCGTTCTGCTGGACTTCCAACTCGGACATGGTCAATTCGCCACCGGCCGCCACTGTTGGGCGGACGATTTGCACCCAGCGCCGGTCGACGCCCGAGAGATTCAGAATGCCTTCGTTGGTCTCGGTCTCGACGGCGTCGTGCACGCCGGGGTCGTACAGCCGAATGATGTCGCCATCGATGCCCAGGGTGCGCGGAATCCAGATCGTGGTGCCAAACGAACGTGTCACGCGTTCGGCGATGCTGGTCTTGCCGTTACCGGGGCTACCAAACAGGAACATGCCGCGGCCCGAATTGATCGCCGGACCCAGGCGGTCAAGCATTCGTTGGGAAATGACCAGATCGGTGAACGCGCGCCTCAGGTCTTCTTCGGTGGCTTGCTGTTTGGCGATGCTCTGGGCGGCCATCGCTTGCAGGTAATCAGGCAGTGTGACCGGTGCGGAGCCGAAATACGTGCATTCTTCGGAGTAGCGCCGGGCCCGTTCGCGGCCGAACTCGGTGATGGCGAAGTCGTAGTCGCCCATCTCCGCGGCCCCCTTGAACGAGAGGAGCTGCTCCTGTTTGAGCTGCTTCAAGATCGGATCAGTGATCTGAAAGGGGAGCCGGACCTGATTGGCGATTGCGCGGCCGCGACCGGATCCTTTGGCCAGCAGGTATTTCAAAATCAGCCGTTCCACCTCTTCGAAGGTCAGGCCGGTCTGCTCGAGAGTTTCGGGGGCTTTGGGGCGAAACGGTTGCTGCGGATCTTGCTGGCTTCCGCTGCCGAGCAACGTGTTGACACGGTCGAACAATTCGGACAAGCGCGAGTTGCGCTTGACGTAGTGACCGACGTAACGGCTGCCCGCCTGGTAATCGCCTGACGAGCAAGCGTCATGGACCGCGTCGTCGTCGGTCACTTCGCGCGCATCATCCTCGGCCGACGCTCCCTTCTGGGATTGGAGGTCGGACAAATCGAGATCGTCGACATCGTCCGAGGGCTTCGGCGCAGCGCGCTTGGCCGGGGGTTGGCGACCCTTGAGCGCGGCCAGGAACTCGGCCGGAGTCAGTTTTCCCTTAACAGCCATGCTGGGACAATCCGCGGGACAATCCGAAGGGAAGGCTATGCCATGGCTTGTGGCGGTCAACCGGGGGCGAAAGCGAGGGGGGGATGAACCCCTGTGGGTTGAATGATGGCAACGATCGTACCATGCGCCCGTGCCGGTCGTTGTTTACCCTGACAACCGCCACCCCGACGGAGGTTTCGTAGGGCAGGCTGTGCCTGCCGAGATTCCTGGCGGTGCAGGCCATGCCCGCCGGCATTACCGCGCGCAGCGGCAAAGAGCGGCACACACAGACGGTCTGACCGCACTCGGACAGCGCAAGGGTCGCAATGTTCCGCAAAGACCGATTGCAGCGTCTATGCTGACGGTTCAGCGCGTTGGTCGGCCGCCGGTCGTTAGTAGGGCCATGAGCACGCCGGCGGCAACAGACACGTTGAGTGACGCGATTTCGCCCCGCGCGGTCAGGCGGCACGTTTCATCGCACTTATCGAGAGTCAATCGCCGCAAGCCGCGTTCCTCGTTGCCCAACACCAGGAGCCAAGAGCGATGGCGATCGACTTCCCTCACGTCGCGCGATGCGTGCTCCGAAGCTCCCAACACCCAAAGTCCCGCGGCCTTGGCAATTTCGACCCCGTGAATGAGGTTGGCTGGATGCGAAAAGGGCACGACCTCGAGCGCTCCGGACGCGACGTCGTAAACCGTTCCGTTAAGCGGTGCCGAACGATCTCGCGTCAGAAGGATACCGGCGACACCAAAAAAAGCCGCCGTGCGAAAGATCGCCCCGACGTTGTGTGGGTCTTGCAACTGATCGAGCGCCAACCAGAGTCGTGGCGAGGCCCGCTTTTCGCCTTCGGGCGGAGACTCTTGTTGTGCGTCAATTGCGAACAGCACTTCCAGCGGAACGTCCGGACGTTCCTTCACGGTCGCTTCGGCAATTCCGCCTCGGCCACCGGCTGCTTGACGCTGTCCGCGATGCCCGGCGCGTTCGTTGTGCGTCGCGCCGCGGACGACGGGCACGCGGTGCGCTTTTGCGAGTTGCTCCACGTCCCGCCAGGCATCCGAGGCCGGCCCCTCGGGCAACCGCACGTCGATGACCGCCAGGGGCCGCCGCTCGAACGTTGCCAATACGCTATGGGGATTTCTCAGGTGGACTGCCACAGTCGTGAGCATGCACGACTCGACGAGGCATTTCCACCCACACGTCTGCACTTCGTCCGAAGCCCAGCACGATCACGGGGCGAATCCAGCCGCGTGGATCGGAGCGCCTCCCATTCCACCGGCGGAGTAACTCTTCGCGCCGTCTGTCTCGCGATGAGTGATGACCAGTCCGGCCTTGGTCTGTTTATCGCGCACCGTTCCCTGCAGCACCTTGTTCAAAAATGCCGATGCGTCGGCAACCGTCGATTCCTTCGCTGGCGGACTAGTCTTGGCGGCCTTGCTGTCCTTCGCTGGAGCCTTCGCATCAGCCACGGTGCTCACCGAGTCGAGAGCGTAGCTCTTCAGCAGTTTTGGCCAAAGCTTGCGAAACAGGGGCGTCGACTCGAAGACATCCATCGACTCGATCTTGCCGTTGATCGCCACGATCGCGCCGACGATGCGATTCTGCCCGGAGACCTTCGCAGTCAGCTCCGCAACGTAGGGCTCCAACTCGGACTGCACCCGTTTGTCGGCGTACGAACGCGTGAACGTTCCCGACTCGGACTCGACGCGCAGTGCCTCATTGTTTTTCGCCACATTGTCCCACACGGCCTGCTGACTCTTTTCGGATTGGACGGCCACCCGTGCTGCCTTGCTGAGCGGCCCGGCGGTTCTGGCGAAGTATCCTTGTTGGGCTTTGTCCGCCAGTTCCTTTGCTTTCAAGGAATCGGTCGCCTCGAGGGTCACGTAAAGGGAGGCCGATTCGGCGTTGTCACGGGCGTGCCACCGACCATGCTCGACGCAGAACACATCAATCGGAACCGGCTTACCGGTCGGGGCGATGGTCATTTCATTGCCGATCGTCCGATCCTGGCTACCGCCGACGATCACTTCGCCCGGCATGAGGTAAAGCGGCTTTGCCGATTTGTTGACCACCATCAACTGGTTGACTCGATTCCCGGCATTCTGACTGGGCCGGAAATTTACTTGGGTGCGATGGGCTGGCGCGTTCGCCTGCCGTGGCCCACCTTGAACAATCACAGACTGGTGAGCTGGGCCGTTCCCCGGTGGTTGGATTGCTCGCCCCTGTTGTGTGGCGGGAGCAGCTTGCGAATCTTCGGAAGGCGTTTCGCCGACTTCGATGACTTGGACCGTGCCAGCACGCAAGCCTTCATCGAGCGTGATATAGCGATCAGCATTCTGCTCGAGCTTGGACAAGACGGGAAAGATGGTGAGATTCTTGTGCCGGATCGGCTCGCCGACGACGTAGCTCGAATCGGGGGATCGCTGCGCTTGGGCGAAAGCTTGACCGCACGCGGCAATAAACAAGGAACCAACCAACGCGGGGAGTACGAGCCTGCGCATGGCAACACTCCTTCGGGGCCCGAGAGAATTTCGGGCCAGAGAGGACGCGAGAACGCCAACCCGATTAGCACTGCCTGAAGAGACGCGCACGGCGCAAAAAAGGTTCCTGAGCGAAAGGCGGATTCAATCCAACGCGATTGCAACATTCATGTCGCCCCGCGCTGTCGCGACACCTCGTAAAACAGAATGCCCGCCGCGACCGCCGCGTTCAGGGAGCCGACATGGCCGCGCTGACGGATCGCAATTCGTTCGTCGCAAAGTTCCAGAATTTCGGGGCGAATACCGACCGCTTCGTTTCCCAGGACAAGAGCCGTCGGACGGCAAAGGTCGACCTGCGAGACATCCCGCTTCGCGCCGGGCGATGTTCCCAAAACGGTGATACCGGTGCTCTTGAGCCGGGCGATTAGGTCGCCGGTCTCGTCGACCTGCGCGACTCGCACGTGGTTGACGGCCCCGGACGACGCCCGGACAACCAGGCTCGAAACTTCTGCCTGCCTGGTGGCGCCCACAAAGACGCCGTCGACGCCGAACACGTCCGCGCTTCGTAGAATGGCGCCGAAGTTGAACGGGTCCTGGACCGCATCGAGCACGAGATAAAACGGCCGCGCCGAAGCGGCGGCCAGCACGTCCTCGGCCCGCTCATAGGGATAAGGCGGCATCTTGGCGAGAAAGCCTTGGTGCTCTGCCGAACGGCACGCTCGTTCCAGCTCCGCTGCCGGCGAGAACGAGATTGCGACTTCCAACCGTTCGGCCCGGCGGACCGCTTCGTCGCGGTCTTTGTCCGGCAAGCGCTCGTCGAGTCGAACTTCGAGCGGCCGCCAGCGTCCCGCGCGGAGGGTCTCCATCACGGCTTGGCGTCCCCAAATCCAGCACCGCTGATGGCTGCCCATCAGCGTCGGCTTCTTTTGCTTGCCTGGGGCGCGACGCGTCATGAAGGATCGGACTTCGCTGTGAGATCCATGTTGATCTTCCTCGCCGCGATCACGACAATTACCAAGGCCTCGAACCCGCCCAGGCTGCGAACTGGGGTTTTAGTTCCAGCGCCATCATAAGAACCAGGATAAAGAACCAGGCGCCGTGCGTCGAAAGCGATCCGCTCCGGCAATTCCGATTTACGACGAAACTGAGCGTGACGGACTGCGCGCTGCGGGCCGGTTCAACGCACAGTTGATGGACTTTATCCGTCCCAGGGTCGTCGCGGGGGTAACCACCGCCCAACTCGATCGCCTGGTCCACGACTACACTCTCGATCACGGCCACATTCCCGCCTGCCTCGGCTACCAGGGTTTTCCCAAGAGCGTCTGCACCAGCATCAACGAAGTGGTCTGCCACGGGATTCCCGACAAGACCGTGCTTCGCGACGGGGACATTATCAACGTCGATCTGTCGACGATCGTGGCGGGCTGGTACGGCGACCAATCCGAGACGTTTCTCATCGGCAAGGTCTCCGACACCGCGCGACGGTTGATCCAGGTGACGTTCGACTGCCTCCATCGCGGCATCCGCGCGATCAAGCCTAACGGCCGAGTGATCGATATCGGGGCGGCCATCGCCGAGCACGCCCACGCCAAGGGCTTTGCCGTGGTTAAGGAGTATCAAGGTCACGGAATCGGCCGCCAATTCCATCAGGACCCCGGCGTCCCCCACTTCCCGCACCCGAACAACGTCGGCGAAGTCATCCCGCCCGGAGTCTGCTTCACGATCGAACCGATGCTCAACGTTGGCACGTGGGAGACGGTGCTCGATCACAATGACAAATGGACGGTGCGGACCAAGGACGGCAGCCTCTCGGCCCAGTTCGAGCACACCATTTTAATGACGGAATCGGGCCCGGAGATCCTTACGCTGACCAAAGAGGGTCCGCAGGAGGGGCACCTCTTTTGAGGTGCGTGTTCCAAAGCACTACTCGCAACTTCATCGTTTCTTAACTGATGAGGGCGATGATCGAATCTACGCATGTCGCACTGCCCCGTTGCCGTTCTTTGGGTTCGGTTGATCGTCTTTGCCGCTTTCGCAGGGACCTCCTCGGGGTGCCAAATCCGCGATGCCGACTTTCCTGCCGAGTCGGCCAGCCTTTCGCGAACCGGTGGATCGCGGGCTCGACCAGGCGCCGAGCCGTCGGATTCGAGCCAGCCACTCCGCGGCCGGATCACAATCGACGGCTCGAGCACGTTGTACGTCATCACTCAGGCCGTCACGGAGGAGTTCCTAAAAGCTCACCGGCAGGTGCGGGTAACGCTCGGCCGAGCCGGGACGGGCGGCGGATTTAAGCGGTTTGACGTCGACGATCTCGACATTTGCGACGCGTCGCGGTCGATCGAACCCGAAGAGATCGAAGTCTGCCGGCAGAATGGCGTCCACTATCTCGAACTCAAGGTCGCGCTCGACGGGTTGACGGTCGTGGTGAATCCACAGAACACCTGGTGTCGCGCCCTGACCGTCGCACAGCTCAAGCAAATCTGGGAGTCGGGCAGCGCTCTAACTTATTGGAATCAGATCAACCCTGCCTGGCCGGCTACCAAGATCTTGCTCTATGGGCCGGACACCGATTCTGGAACATTCGAGTACTTCACCGAGGTGATTTGCGGCAAAAGGGGAAACTGTCGGACCGATTATCAGCAAAGTTCCGACGACAATTTTCTCGTGCAAGGCGTGCAGGGTGACACGGGCGCGCTGGGTTACTTCGGCTACGCCTACGCGGTGCTGAATCGCGATTCGGTAAAGGCGATTCCGGTTGCGGCGGGTTCAAGCCTGGCAGCCGCGGTCGTACCCAACGAAGCCACGATCGCCAGCGGAGAATACGCGCCCCTTTCACGCCCGCTTTTTCTTTATGTCAATACGCGAGCCTTGCGTCGGCCGGAGGTCGTGGCATATTTGAACTTTTATCTCGACCGCGGCCCGGGACTGGCCGCGGAAGTGCATTCTCTTCCGCTTCCTCAGACTCAGTATGCTGAGACCCGAGCGCAGCTGGCCCGAGCGGAAGCGACCAGCGTGCTGAGGACTCCCTAACTCGTGTCCAGCGTTCCGTCGGAATTTCCCGCCTCGCCTTCGCTTGCCGTCCAGCCGCTCGGCCTGGGCCCGCGATTCTCACTCAGCCGGGTGCGCGAACAGGCCATTCGGCTCATTCTGCTGGGCTGTGCGTTGGCGTCGATCCTCACGACAGTCGGCATTATTTATGTGTTGTTGAGCGAGACGATCTTTGCCCTCCCTCCGAACGAAGCCTTCTTTCAGCTCGTCTCGCCGTGGCACTTTTTCACCGATACGCGCTGGACCCCGCAGTTTTCCGACCGGCATTTCGGCATTTTACCCCTGTTGTGCGGGACCTTCCTGGTTGCGGGGATCGCCGCAGTGATCGGTCTGCCGATCGGCCTGGCCGGCTCGATCTATCTCAGCGAATACGCGTCGCCGCGAACGCGAAACCTGGTGAAGCCGATCCTCGAAGTGCTGGCCGGAATTCCCACCGTGGTGTTCGGGTACTTCGCCTTGGTGTTCGTGACGCCTTATGCCCTGCGGCCTGTGTTTACGGGCCTTTTCGGCTGGGACGTGCAGGTGTTTAACGCCGCCAGCGCGGGAATCGTCGTGGGGATCATGATCATTCCGATCGTCTGTTCGCTGAGCGAAGACGCGTTGCGCGCGGTGCCGCAAGCGCTCCGCGAGGCAGCCTATGCGCTCGGCTCGACGAAGTATCACGTCTCGATGCGTGTCGTCGTGCCGGCCGCCCTATCGGGCGTTTTGGCCTCGTTCCTTCTGGCGATTTCGCGGGCAGTCGGGGAGACAATGGCCGTGGCAATTGCCGCCGGCCAGACGCCGGTCTTGACTCTCAATCCGCTGCGCAGCGTCGAAACGATGACGGCGTACATCGTGAATGTGAGTTTCGGCGACAAGCCGCACCAAAGCCTCGATTTCAAGGCCCTGTTTGCCGTCGCCATGACGCTCTTTGTGATGACGCTGGTGATGAACATCCTGTCGCACCTGGTCATGCGTCGGTACCGGGAAACCTATCAATGAGGGCGACCGCAATTGGGCCGGGAATCGACGTGTCGCGCACGCGCGCCTTCGCTCGCCCGAGTTTTGTGGGCCGCTTGTTCGCCGGCGCCTGTGCGACTTCGGCGTGGATGGGACTGGGCGTGCTGATCGTTTTGCTGGTCGGCGTGCTTTGGCAGGGAGCTGGCTGGCTCTCCTGGTCGTTTCTCACCAACTACGACTCGCGCCACCCCGCCGAAGCGGGCATCCGTGCGGGGCTTTGGGGGAGCCTGTGGCTGGTGGTTTTGGCGACTCTGTTTGCCGTTCCGGTCGGAGTCGGGGCCGGAATTTTTCTGGAAGAATACGAAAAGAAGGGCTGGCTCCGCACACTAATCGAGATCAATTTGTCGAACCTCGCAGGCGTGCCTTCCATCGTCTATGGCATTTTGGGCATGGCCGTCTTTGTGAAGATGTTCGGTGCCTTCCAAGGCCGGCCGAAGGTGCTCGAAATCGGTCTACGGAGCGCCCATTTTGACATTCCACTGCCGTTTGGTCGCACCGTGTTGTCGGGCGGATTGACGCTGGCCTTGTTGATCCTACCCATCGTGATTGTGGTCACTCGCGAGGCGTTGCGGGCCGTTCCGTCGTCGCTCCGACAGGCCTCGTGCGCGCTCGGAGCGACGCACTGGCAAACTATCCGACACCAGTTGCTTCCTGCGGCTCTCCCCGGCATCATCACCGGGGTCATTCTGTCTGTCTCCCGCGCGATCGGCGAGACGGCGCCGCTCTTGATGGTCGGGGCGGCGGTTTACCTGGCGAACTCTCCCGGCGGCATCGAAACGCCGGTCGACCTCGTCAAACATCCTGGTGGAGTGCTCGAGGCGCCATTCGATTCGTTCACAGCCTTGCCCGTATTGATCTTTAATTGGATTTCGCGACCGGAAAAAGAATACCGGCACGTTGCGGCTGCCGCCATTTTGGTGCTCTTGGGTTTGCTTCAAGTCTTCAACATCGCCGCCAGCATGATCCGCGCGCGAATGCAGCGAAAAACGCGCTGGTAGCAAGAAAGACGGCCACAATATGCTCAACGGCCTTTCGACGATCGTCCGCGACCGCGTGGCAGCCCAGGCCGCGCTACAGCCCGACCTCAAAGCGAGCACAAAGCCCAAGCTCGAGGCCAGAAACCTCTCCTTTTACTACGGCGCCACGCAGGCATTGTTCGATGTCACCTTGTCGATTCCGGAACGCTCGGTAACGGCGCTGATCGGCCCCTCCGGCTGCGGTAAGAGCACATTCCTGCGGACGCTCAATCGGATGAACGACATCATCGAGGGAACTCGCGCCACAGGCAAAGTGTTGTTGGAAGGGGTCGACATTTACGAACCGGGCATCGACGTCGTGGCGCTCCGCAAACGGGTCGGAATGGTCTTTCAGAAATCGACCCCTTTTCCGAAGTCGGTCTTTGAAAACGTCGCCTACGGGCCGCGAGTGGCAGGTCACCGCGGTTCCAAGGCACTTGCCGAACTGGTCGAAGCCTGCCTGCGGCGAGCCGCACTGTGGGATGAAGTGAAAGATCGCCTCGGCGATTCAGCGCTCGAGCTTTCGGGCGGGCAACAGCAGCGGCTGTGCATCGCGCGGGCGTTGGCCACCAATCCCGACGTGCTGTTGATGGACGAGCCGGCATCGGCCCTCGATCCGGCATCGACCGCGCACGTTGAGGACCTGATCTTCGAGCTCAAGCAGAACTACACGATCGTGATTGTCACGCATAACATGCAGCAGGCCGCCCGCGTCAGCGATCGCACCGCGTTCTTCAATCACGGTCACCTGATCGAGGTCGACGCGACTCCGAAAATCTTCACGCGGCCCGGCCAGAAGCAGACCGAGGATTACGTCACGGGACGGTTCGGCTAGGAAATAAGTCCAAGGTCCAAAGTCCAAGGTCCAAAGTCGAAAAGGCGCTCGATCGCGAGGTTTTCGCATTGACCTTGGACCCTGGACTTTGGACCTTGGACTCTTTTGAATGACCAAACACCTGGCGCGCGAGCTCGACGATTTGCACCACGATATCCTGTCGATGTGCGCCATGGTCGAGGAGATGGTCCATCAAGCTGTCGATGAGTTAACCGAACCCAACTACGACCGTGCCCGCGCGATGGCGGTGAAGGATGACGAAATCGACGAGTGGGACGTGCGGATCGAGGAAGAATGCCTGAAGATCCTCGCCATGCACCAGCCCGTCGCGACGGACCTCCGCCGCATTAGCAGCGTGCTCAAAATCGCCAACGAGCTCGAGCGCGTCGCCGACCTGGCTGTGCACATCGCGGAACGCGCCTGCGGCCTGGTCACCTGGCCCGAGGTCTACGCGCCGGCCAACCTGAAGGAAATGGCCGCCATCGCTGGCGAAATGCTGCGCAACAGCATCGACGCGTACGTCGATTTGGATAGCGGTCTGGCCCGCCGGGTCTGTTCGCGCGACGAGATCGTCGACCGCCTCAATCGCGAAATCATCGAAGAGATTCTCAGGCGGATGAAGGAGACCCCCGCCTACATCGAGCCTTTGCTGCACTTGTTCTCAGCTTCGCGACACGTCGAGCGCGTGGCCGATCACGCGACGAACATCGCCGAAGACGTCGTCTATCTGATCGAAGGCGAAATCATCCGGCATCGCACCGAATTGTAAGAAAGTAGTCCAAGGTCCAAGGTCCAAGGTCGGAAGAGGAATCGCTGCCCGGAATTTGCGACGTCGCACATTGGACCTGCCCAGATGACTAAAATCGAGCGGTTCGAGGACATCGATGCCTGGAAAACGGCTCGAATTCTTACAAGCAAGATTTACTCCCACTCAGCAGAGGGGCCATTCTCTCGGGATTTTGGTTTGCGCGATCAGCTGCGACGTGCGGCTGTTTCTGTGATGTCGAACGTCGCCGAAGGCTTTGAGCGCGGCGGCGACAAGGAATTTCTCCAATTTTTGTCGCTCGCGAAGGCGTCGTGCGCAGAAGTCAGGTCACACCTGTACGTCGCTTTGGACCAGGCTTACTTGACCCGAAAACAATTCGAGGAACTCAATGGACAAGCTGAGACTGCGGGAAAGATGCTTGCGGGATTCATGAGCTACTTGCGGAAGTCAGAATTCCGAGGCAACAAGTTCCGACAGGCCAGCGATTCCAAGTAGTCCAAGGTCCAACGTCAGAAAAAGCCTTGGTATCAGACGTATTCGACCTTGGACTTTGGACCTTGGACTCTATCTAAATTTCTTCTTCGATCATCCCGCGCCGCTGCAGCCGCGCCGCGACCAGCGCACAGAGATTTGCCCAGACCAGTCCGGCAGTCCAACCGGCCAGCACGTCGGTCGGGTAATGCACGCCGAGATAGACTCGGGTGATCCCCACAATTCCTGTCAGCAACAGCGCACAAAGCAGGAAGTAAACCCGCAGCCGCGGCAAATTGCCGGCGAATTGCGTCAGGAGCGCGCCCAACGTCAAGTAAATGATCGCCGACATCATCGAATGGCCACTGGGAAAACTCGTCTGGAAGGCCAGCTCGAGTTGCGGCACGACAGTCGGGCGCGGGCGGACGAAGTACGCTTTGAGGGCCATTCCAACCAGATAGCCACTGATCGCCGAGCCGAGGAGGAATCGGGTCTCGCCCCGCTTGCCGTGCATTCCTAGAAATCCGGCCACCATCGCGACCAGCAGGATCAGCACGGAATAACCGCCCAGGGCCGTAATGTCGCGGGCCGTGTCTCGCAACCACGCGGGGCCGATCGGCGCGCCGGGATCGTCGGCGCGCCGAACCGCGCGCATCACACGCTCATCCAGCTCTTGGGTCGCTCCCGTCCGCATCTCGTGGGCCAGGGCGAGGAACGCCCATATGCCGAGAAATACGATCAGCAGACGGACGAGCTGGGACCGTTGGTCCTCCGACAAATTGCGAAGGGAATTCCAGATCTCGCGGGACACAGGCCTCCGCTCCGTCAACACAATCTCGAGGTCGTCGGGGATCATCGCGGGACTCTTGGCTTTGTGTCCACTGAGCCGAGATGTTCGTCAGTGGATCGCGACCCCGAACGACCGTAGTCGCGCTTTTTTGTTATCTCACACACGGGCCAGCGCGCCCATCTCGGCGGAAGATGAAGTTTTGTTCGTCAATCGGCCAGCCTCCTGACCACGACCGCGAGAACGAGGGCGCGTAGCGCCTCTGTGCCGCGTGGCCATCACGCGGCAGCACTGCCTTCACTGGCACTTGGTTCGGTTGGCGGAGTGACCGTTACGCGGGACTTCAAGTCGAAAAGGCCAAAGATTTCGGCGGCCGTCATGCTCAGCGAGGCGTTAGTCGTCCGACCGTCGCCGAGCACCGAGGCGAACAGCTCGCGCTTCTGTCGCAGCACGAGGTCAATCCGCTCTTCGATGGTGTCCTTCGAGATGAATCGTGTGACGATTACCGGATTCTTCTGGCCGATACGGTGAGCCCGGTTGATGGCCTGGTCCTCGACGGCCGGATTCCACCAGCGATCGAACAGGAACACGTAGCCGGCGAATTGCAAGTTGAGCCCCACCGCCCCCGTGCCGTAACTCATCAAAAGCAAGTGGCAGTTGGGGTCATCGCGGAACTGATTCAGGACCGGCTCGCGCTTCGAGTTCGAGACGCCACCGTGATACAAGAGCGGATTGAACGCTCCGAGCCGCTCCTTGAGCCAGTCAAGCGCCTTGGTCCATTGGCTGAAGAGTATCGCTTTGCCGTTGCTCGCGGCGATTTCTTCCATGTCGGCAAGCAGCCGATCGAGCTTTGCGCTCTCGCCCGTCAGGGGATCGAAATTTGTGATCTGTTTGAGCCGCAAGACCAGCTCGAAGACGTGCTGCACCGAAATCGAGTCGCCCAGCTCGTTGAGATGGATGACCCCTTCCTTCTCGGCAATCTTGTAGGCGTGCTGCTGGGCCGGAGTGAGCTCGAGGTACTCGTCCCGATCGAGCCGTGGCGGAAGATCGGTCAGCACCAGGTCCTTGGTCCGCCGCAGGATGTAGGTTTTGGAAAGCTTTTGCAGTTGCTTGAGATC
>DASZIA010000349.1:0-42126 GCA_035949535.1 Planctomycetaceae bacterium
AAGGTCTGCCACGTGCGAAACTGTGAAGCATCAATCACAGCATCCGACGGATACTCATGGGTCATAAAACTGCTCGACTCCTAGCTGTAAAAACCTGAACTCCGTCCAAGTCATACGGCGGACCAGGCAAAATCATTTTGCTGAACGTCTTCGAGCAAGCAGCGGGAATCGTCTGTCACGCCCCTGCACCACGAACGTCTCCCTTGCTCGTGTGTGTTTTGCGGCCCACTGCGGGTACAGGGGGATAATTCAGGCGATCCGCGGGATCAGAAACTCTCCGGTAAATTTCAGTTTTTGGGAAAAGTGTCTCCACACCCCGCAGTTTGACAAGGACGAACTTTACCAATCTACAATCACGCAGTTCAAGCCTTGGGGCGCGAACTCAATCCATTTTTTTTGTGCCGCTCACACTCGCTTCATTCAATTTTCGCTGCGAACCCGCTAGCGTTCTAAGCCCCGGGCCGCAGTAACTCGCAATTGTGGTCGCCCCCTGTGGGAGCAAAAGGGGCACAAAAAGCAGAGGTTCGCAACGATCAGAACGGGCGGCACTCGATGGTCAGGCTCAACTCAAACTCGCAACTGGACCGGCCATCTTCCGCCGTGATTTGATTCGCCCGTTGGTGGCGCGACACAGCAACGGGCCGAACTCCGCTCAGCTTTCAGACGGGCTCGGGGAATGAGCAAGTGACGTTCCAAAAAATTGCCGCCATTATCATCAACTATAAAACCCCTGGTTTAACGCTGGATTGTCTGGCTTCGCTTGAGGCGGAGATTTCAAGCCTTCCTGGTTCTCAGGCAATCGTGGTCGACAATGCCTCAAGCGATGACTCCGTCGCGATACTGAGGGGCGAGGTAAAATCGCGATCATGGGAGAGCTGGGTTGAGGTGGTGCCGGCAGCGCATAACGACGGGTTCTCGGCTGGGAACAACCTTGGAATCGCAACGGTCCGCGAACGAAATCCCTTCGATGGATTCTTGCTCGCAAACAGCGACACGGTTGTTCACCGAGGCGCTCTCGAGCACCTGTGTACAGCGTTGTGGAAAGAGCCGACGACTGGGCTCGTGGGCCCGCGCCTCGAATGGCCTTCGGGCGAGGTCCAAGCCAGCTGCTTTCGGTCCATCAGCCCGGTCACTGAACTCGCCGCCGCCGCGAAAACCGGCGTGCTTTCGCGTTTGGTGCGCGGCGACTTGCCGACTCCGGTCGATCCGATCAACGGTACGAGAACCGAGGCGGTCGAGTGGATCAGTTTTGCCTGTGTGCTGATTCGAGCCGAGGTGTTTGCCGCCATTGGTCCGATGGATGAAGGCTTCTTCATGTATTTCGAGGATGTCGACTACTGTCGTCGTGCTCGGCGGTGCGGCTGGGAGATCGCTTACGCGCCGGAGGCCCGCGTGGTGCACTTGCGAGGCGGTCGAACGCCCGAGGATTTTGCACAGGAAGAGCGGAAGCGCCGCCCTCGGTTTTATTACGAATCGCGGTCTCGCTACCTGGCAAAATACTATGGACGAACGGGCCCTTTAAGGGCCAACATCTGCTGGACTCTGGGGCGCGGCATCTCGCTCGTCCGAGAGCTTGCGGCCAACAAGTCGCCCCATACTGTCGCCAGCGAGGCGGGCGACATCTGGACGGGCGCACTCTGCGGATTTTCCAGGCGTATGACGAATCAACCCTGCGTAGAGGCGCGACGCTGAGGCTCCTTCCCTCTCACACGACCGTTGGGTCACGGCGCTCGCCTCGCATCGGCTGCTGCGCCGAGTTCGCAGAACCCGGCTGGCGCTGGATCGCCGACCAACTCGGCCCGCCCCCCGTCGATTGGACATTTTTTTCGACCCGTCCGCGCGGCACGTTGGAGAAGCGCGTCAGGCGCCCGGCGCTTGCCCGCTATCGCGCCTGCCGCGAGCTAGCGCGTGGCGCCACGTCGGGCGATTTTGATCTGATCGTCACGCATCTCCCGCTTGTCACGTGCTGGACAGAGCTGTTCTGCGGACATCGGCGCAAATGCCCCCACGTCGCGTTTGCCTTCAATTTCACGAAACTGCCCACGGGTACACGTCTGATGCTGATGCGGCGAGCCTTCAAGACGGTCGACCGGCTGATCGTTTTTTCGCGTTTCGAGAAGACTCTTTACGGCGACCACTTTCGAATCGCCGACGCCGAAGCGCGAATTGATGTAATTCCCTGGCGAATTCGCGATCCTCGCACGTCGCGATTACCCTCGCCGGCGGAATCGGCGTCAGAGTCCGAATCGCATTCGAGTCCAAAATCGGGGGCGGTCTGTGCGGTGGGCAGCCAGGGCCGCGACTATGCCACGTTGCTCGAGGCGATGCGACGATTGCCGCACATTCCGCTGATACTCGTCGCCGGGGCGAAGAACCTGCGAGGACTCAATCCGCCCGCGAATGTCGAGGCTCGGCAGAACATCCCACTCGCCGAGGCGGAGGCGATCATTCGCCGGTCGCGTTTCGTGGTGGTACCGCTCCAGGACGCGCAAACCGCGTGCGGCCACGTCACGATTGTTTACTCGCTGTTCGAAGAGCGCGCCGTTGTGGCGACCAATTCCTCCGCGCTTGCCGAATACGTCATTCCCGGGCGCAACGGAATCCTAGTGCCGCCCCAAGATGCCGGCGCCTTGGCACGTGCCATTGAATCCCTTTGGAACAATCCCACCGAGGCCCACCGTCTGGGAGCGGCGGGACGAGAGCTTGCGCTCACGCAGTGCCTCGAATCTCAGACGGTCGATTATTTCCAGCGACTGGTCGACCAATTCAGTGCGACGGGCAAGACATAAAGCAGCTGCCGTGGGCGGATCGCGCCTGTGCCCGTTTTTAGCGTCGGGCGCCCGGTACGTGTGCTTGTCGAGCGGCTCCCGCCCCAACCTGTTGCGGCGGCCAAAGGCCACGGCGGGGCGCGGATTTTCTTAGGGGAAGCATCGCCTCAAAGGCCTCGACCGGCTCGGACTCCGCAGCCACGATGTGCCGCAACGCGGCCCCATTTAGGCCCCCCATCACGACCGTGATCACCGGGTTGAGCATCGCGTTGAGAATGTTGTCGATCGAATAGAGCGTCAGCATTACCGCAAATGCGGAAGCCGCGGCGAACGACGGATCAGACCAGAGCGGGCCCTTCAATCGCCACCAAAGCCGCATCACTGGTAAGAGGTAAATCATGGTCACGGCGGCAAGCCCGACGACCCCCGACGTACCCAATGCGATGACCCACTCGCCGTCAGTGACCGAAATATCCTTTCCCCACTCGTTGAGTACGCGGCTGCGACCGAAGCGTCCCCAACCCCACCAGTACCTTTGTAGAGCCTTTGTGGTGAGGATGTCCTCATTTTGTAGCCGAAATTCGAGCGATTGCGCGCGTTCTCGCCCGACCGTGCTCTCGGCGATCTGAACCATTTGCGTCCCGTCCCAGTATCCACCAGCCCGGATTGCCGGATAGACGATGGCAGGCGCGCACATCAGCAGAATGGGAGTCGCGCGTCCCAGCTTCTTAATCGCAAACAGGCAAAGGAGCCCCGACAACATCAGCACCAGGGCGCCGGTCGATTTGCAGAAGACGGTCGTCACAAACAGCGCGAGAACGGGCCAGCCGGCGCCCCACTTGCCCATCCGCTTGAGTGCGCCCGTGTACCACATCCAGATTGCTAGCAGTGAGGCGCTCGTCATCCACATGCCGAGCATCAAGCCGCTGGCCATCAAGCCCTGCGGTCGCCAGCCCCCCAGCCGGGTGCCCGAGAAACCTCCGCCGATCCCGTAGACAAGGTTCGAGAGAATTGGGCTCAGCCGAATTTCAATCCAGCAGATCGGGATGTAGACGATGGCGCCGATCACAAAGCCGACCGCTAGTTCTTTCAAAGCTTCGGCATCGCTGAAATAGACGCGGCCGATGAAATAAGGCATGCCCCACGTGATGATCTGGTAAACCGACCAGGACATCGAGTCCCACATATCGATGCCTTCGACGTCGTTGGTAACAAAGGGAGAAAAACACCAGACGAACATCGGCAAATCGAACCACCGCGGACGAAACGACAACAGCGTGTCGACGTCGAACACCAGCGTGGCCAGCAACACTCCGGCGCACGTCGCGGTCATCTTCGAATAGTCGGGGAGGCCGGGCAGATCGAAGGTCGCGGCAGGTAGAAACAACCAGCCGGCCATGAACGCGGTGATCACCGCGCGGCGCGGCGGCAGCCACATGAACAACAAGAGGACGCAAGGGACCCAGCCGAACAGCGTGATCGGAACCAGAATCGTCATGCGTTCGCTCTTGGCCGTTGCGATCCGCCGACGCTACGCTCGTTGCGGCGGTTGAGAACTGAAGCGTAGATTTCGAGCGTCTGTTCTGCAATTGACCGTGGCGCGTAACGGTACGCAACATCCTTGCGTCCCGCCTCTCCCAGGCGTGCGGCCCACTCGGGCGCGTGAAGGAATTTTGCGAGTTGAGTTGCCAGCGACTGGGCGTCGCCGCTTTCGAACAACGAGCCCGTTTCGTGGTCGCGCACAGTTTCCGTAAGGCCGCCCGAATTGGCCGCGACGACCGGACAGCCGAGCGACAAGGCCTCGACGGCCGTGTATCCGAACGTTTCGTAGCGCGAGGGGACAACGGTTACCAGGCCGCGCCGCCGCAGCTTGTCGATGACCGCGTGCGTCTGTTGTCCGTGCACTACGATTCTCCGCCGGACGTCCGCGCTGGGAACGTGCGCTGCCAGGTACTCCTCGAGCTGAATCGTGCGTCCAGCTTGGTCCGGAATGCCGCGGTCGGGGCCGATGAAGTCGAGCGTGAGCTCAGGTCGCTTTCTCGCAAGGAGGGCGAAGGCATTGATCATCAGGTCGCCTCCCTTGTGTAAATCGAAGCGACCGACGAACACGATCCGATTACGATCGCAATCCGCGAGATTCCAAGCCGCGCCTGAACTACGGCAATCGATCGGCGGATAAACGACGTGCGCCTGTTCGAGGGGCAAGTTGTAGTGGGCCCGCGTGCGCTCGAGCACGTCACGAGATGGCGCGGTGACGGCGTCGGCGCGAGCAATCACTTGGCGCTCGAGCCGGTCCCGGCGCTCAAAAGCGGCATCTTCCTCGACGCCAAGGGCGCGGCCATTGAGGAACCAGGGGCCGTGCAGACGCACGACGACGGGCAACAGTCCTGCTCTGAGGACAGGCATCGCGATGCCGCGCGCTTCTTCGATTTCGAGTATCTCGATCGGAAAGCGAGTCTTTGCCGCACGGACGGCCCGCTCGATCATTTTGAAGCGAGTCGCGAGCAAGCTGTCGGATCCCAGCGCACGACTGGCTTTGGACAACACGCGATTTACGAGCGTCCGCCGCGGCTCAAACTCTGAGATGTCGACAACGTCGGTGCAACTCGGCTGCGTCGAAGTGGAAACTTCTTCCAACGTCGGCGCGACGTGCCACGACATGATGATCGGGCGGACGCCGATTTCTCGGAGCGCGCCCACGAGTTCGGCCGTGTAGGTCACAATGCCGTTCGGCGAAGCTCCCCGAGGCCAGGCCGGAGTCGACAAGGCCACACACTTGGGGCCGTCAGGCATCAGGATTCCGAGTGAAAAAAGGGACCGAAACACCCGCTTGGCTTCTGCGGGCTCAGGGAAGAAAGTGCGCGAGGACCAGACCCGCCGCGCACCCGGCGCCGATCATACCGAGCGTCAGCAGTTCTCGAGCGAATCGAATGATCTTCGCTCGCAAGAGCGTGGCATACAGGACCGCCAGCACGGGCGTTTCGGAGAGCGCCACCGCCCACACCACGCCGGGGAGTTCCCAGTAGTGCCATCCAATCGGAACGGTGACAACGACCCAGACCATTCGCAACGCATGACTGGCCGCGATGCTTCGGGTCGCGTCTATCGCCAGGCAGCAAGCCGAGAGCGGGTTGAACAGGCACCTCATCGCCGTTCGCACGCAGAGGATCTGCAAAATCCAGCCGGCTCCCCAAAAACCCTGCCCAAGCAGGAGCTTTACGATCCCGCTGCCCGCGACCATCACGACCCCCAGCGCGGGCAGATGTACCAGGTCCATCACGGTACGCATGCGGTAAAACACGCGACCGAGATCGTGCGGCCGTTCGCGGAAAGCCGAACTGAACGTGGGAAACAAGATCTGTCGCGACAGCCGCTCATTGAGCGAGGCCACCGGCTCCGCCAAGTTGAGCGCCGTGCCGTAGACCCCGACCGTCCCGATATCCATGGCCCGCCCCAAGAGAAGCACATCCATTTGCCGGGCGGTGAAATTCAAGGCGCTGTTCGCAAAGATCCATTTGCCAAAATGGAACTGAGTGCGCGCGGCCTCGCGCTCGATATGAAATCGGCTGGCCGGTCCCGGCAGGATCAGGTGCGACAGCACGAGCACCAACGCGCAGCCTGCGATTGTGCCGGCGGGAAAAGCCCAAACTGTGGGCATCATCAAGGCGAAAGAGATCGTCACCAGCAGTCCCGCCAGCTGACGCAGGAATTCCAGCAAGGTCAGCCGGCCCAGTTTCATATGCCGCTGGCACCAGTGCACGCTGACGGCATCCAAGCTGTCGAGAATGACGGCTAGACCGACCACCGGAATCAGCACGTACAGCACCGGCTGTCGATAAAACCACGCATACGGAATTCCCAGCAGGCAGGCGAGCAACCACAGGCCGACGCCGCGGATCGCTTGCAGCGTCCAAGCCGTGTTGAGAAATGCGGGATCATCTCCCCGCGGATCGCGGATGATGGCCGGACCCGATCCCACCGCGGTGAAGTTGCCAAGGCCCTCCAAAAAAACGCTGGCCAGGCGAAATAGGCCGTAGGCGTCTTTGTCCAAAAGCCGCGTCAAGACGATGCTGCTGATGGGCCGCAACACCTGGCCGGCACCGTAACCGGCCAAAATCACGGCGGAGCCGCGCAAGATGTGGGATCGCCCAATCGCGCGCCGGCTATCGCCGGAACCGCCGTCGCCCGATTCAGGTACGAGCACTGTGGCGCTGACACCGGTCGCCGCATCAGCGGCGACCGTGCTCACGATTGGCGCGCCGTGCTGAGTGCTGTCGGTCGGGGCCGTTTTGCCCGACGCTCCTTCGAGAGCATCGGCCGGGACAGAAGCGGAGGATGCAGACATCGCAGAGTGCGAAGTTAGCCGTCCGCGCGCGAAGAGACAAGTCGCGCCCGTTCCGATAAAAGTGCGCGTGGTCAGATCAATGCGTGTTTGGGCGATGATCGGAGTGCGGCACGAGTTTCGCATGCTCTCGGGAATTTCGCGCAGTCTTGATCTTGATCATTTACGCGCCTCGGCGCGTGATGTATTCTCAGCGTCGCGCACGCGACACAGGGTGCGGGCAGCGAAGTCCTGGACGGCTTCTCAGCGTTAAAGCGGCGGGCAAATTGAGTCGGCAGGGAGGCAGATTGCAATGACATGCAGTTTGTAATTTTCGTCCGCTGTTTGAAATGTGAGAGCGACTTTGCATGTCCCCCAGTGATCTGTTGAACCCTATCGACCGGGATGCGCTCCGCGCGCGGGTGCGATTGTCGCAGCCAGTCCCGAACTTCCTCATCGATAATTTCCTGAAGGGCGACTTCGCCCAGCGCGTTGCCGAGGCATTTCCGCCTTACGAGCAGGCACTGGCCGTGGGCCGCTCGTTCCGTGCTGTCAACGAAAAAGGGAAGGTGCAGGTCACCGACTCGTCGCAATTTCCCGAGCCCATTCGCGAACTCAATGAGCTGCTGGCGTCGCGCGAGGTCCTGGATCTTTTGTCCTACGCGCTAGATATTCCCGAGCTGCTTGCCGACCCGCAGCTGATCGGTGGCGGAATGCATCAAACGGCCGCGCGCGGCCACCTCGACGTGCATGTCGACTTCAATTTTATGGCGGAGCGACAGTGGCACCGGCGGGCCAATCTGCTGATCTTCTTCAACCGCGACTGGCCGAAAGAATGGGGCGGCGAATTCGAGCTGTGGGATGCGGACGTGAAGGTCCGTCACCACGCCCACCTGCCGATTTTCAATCGGTGCGTTGTGTTCGAAACCAATGAAGTCAGCTTCCATGGCGTTTCGGCCGTGACGTGTCCGCCGGGCCAATCGCGAAAATCGTTCGCGGCTTACTACTACACCACCGTCGCTCCGCCGCATTGGAGCGGCACGCCGCACTCGACGATCTTTCGCGCTCGTCCCGACGAATTGCTCAAAGGAGCGGTCGCGATGCCCGCGGAAAAGGCCAAGCGCTGGTTCCACGGCGCTCTGCAGCGGGTGAAGCAACGGACGTTGGGCTAGCGAATATGCGATTCTCGCGAGCTGTCGGAGCCGCGACCGTGAGGGAGCGGGGGTATCGACCGCTGGCGTCATACCCCGGTTGCTGACGCGCGCGGCTCAAGAGAGTTCCAATCAGGCACGGATCGTCAAAGCGGAGAACCATGAAACCGAATTACCTGGTGATCGGGGCCGCAAAATGTGCGACCACGACGATCCGCGCGCTCTTGGGACGCCATCCGGAGATCTTCATGGTCAAGCCGGAGCCGCAGTTTTTCAACGACGATTGGGTCTTCAAGCGGGGCTTTGGCTGGTATGAATCGCTGTTTGACGAGGCGGGTGACCGTCCTTGGCGGGGTGAAGGCTCCAACGCCTACACGATGCGGGAGAGGTTTCCACTGGCGTTCGGGCGGCTCACCGATTTTCTGCCGAAGCTCAAGTTGATTTATGTCGTTCGCGAGCCTTTCTCGCGGATTGAATCGTTCTGGCTCGAGCTGCGGTCGCAACATCCCGACTACGCGCATCCCGATTTCAATCGGGCCGTCTACCTGAACCGTGCCGATTTGACCGACGCGTCCAATTACGGACAACAGCTCGCGCCCTACCGCGAGTTTTATGGTGATGAGTCAATCCACGTTGTTTTCTATGAGGATTTTCGCCGCGAGCCGGCGCTCGTACTCAAGCGTTGCTTCGAGTTTCTCGGAGTCGATGCGAGCATCGAAGTGGCGGCAGCAAATACACGGCTAAACGAGTCAGAAGGAAAGACGATCCCCGCTCCCTTCCTGTCGCACTTGCGCTCGATAGGTGTCTATCGCCGGGCCGTCGATCGTTTGCCGTACTCCCTGCGAAACCGCGTGGCGCGGACTTTGTTCTATCAAAAGGTGCGCGAGCGCCCGCAGTGGCGACCGGAAACGCGCGCCTGGGTCTCGCATCTGCTGCGAGACGACTTGCGTACTTTTCTGATCGAGTACGGCAAACCGGCCGACTTCTGGAATCTCGAGGCGGCGATTCCGGAAGAGCGGCGACGTGACGCTGTGCCCAAAGAGGCGGTCAACGCTTGAGGCGAAGCGTTTCTTCCGTCCTTCGTACCTCGGCTCAATGGAATGCGTTGTATTCCTTGCCGAGCACCGACTGCGCGACCTTGAGCTTGAGGATTTCGTCGGTCCCCTCATAGATACGGCACACGCGGACGTCTTTCCAGTGCCGGCCCGGGCGATACAGCTCCGAGTATCCCCGTCCGCCGAGCACTTGAATGGCCCGGTCGGCCGCTTCGCAGGCCGCGTTGCTGGCGAAGTATTTCGCGTGCGCGGCGAGCATATCGGCCTTTTCGCGTAGCTGCGAATTCTTGCGATCGGCGTTCGACGCCTGCTTGGCGGCAACAGCCGTAAACAGCAGGCTCTCGGCAGCTTGCCGGCTGATTTCGATCTGCGCGATGTGTTCCTGGACGAGCTGATGCTTGGCGATCGGCTTGCCGTGCTGATGGCGTTCCTTCGCGTAGGTGATCGCCTCGATCAGGCAGTCCTCGATCACACCGACGCAACCGGCCGCCACGCTGAGCCGGCCGCTGATCAACGTCGTCATCGCGATTCGGAATCCGTTGCCCCCCTCGCCCAGCAAGTTGTTGACCGGAACGGGATGGTTCACCAGCTCGAACATGGCCGTGTTGGAGGTCGGCAGGCCGAGCTTGGCGGTCAGGTCCTCGCAGTGAAAGCCAGGGCCCCCGGTATCGACGATGAACGCACTGATGCGGTCTCGCTTTCCTTCGGGGTACGCGAAGGCGACGATCGTCTGGGCGATGCCGCCGTTGGAAATCAGATATTTCACGCCATTGAGTAAGTAGTGATCCCCTTCACGGCGAAAGGTCGACTGCATTTCCAGGGGATTGGATCCGGCGTCCGGCTCGGTGAGGCCGAAGGCCATGATTTTCTCGCCCGTGGCGGCCGCGGGGAGATAGCGCTGCTTCTGGTCGTCAGTGCCCCAGTCCATGATCGGCATCTGGCCGATGGAGATGTGGCCGGAAAACAACGTGCGGAGGCCCGTTCCTTCCCGCCCGATGCGAATCAGCGCCTTTGCGTAGGTCGCCAGGTCGCAGCCGCGTCCGCCGTACTCGGTCGGCGTGAGCATGCCGAACAGCCGGTGCTTTTTGGCCAGGTCGATCGACTCGGCGTTGAAACGGTGTTCGAGGTAGCAGATTTCCTCAATCGGCCGGATTTCCTGGCAAAACGCTTCGACGTCGGCCAAGAGCGCGGCATTCGCAGAAGTGCTCATTTTTGTGCCGTTGATGAGTGCGGGAAGATTTGGTTTTGAGACCGCTTTATGATACGAAGACCGGACTTTGGCGGCTATTCATTTTCGATGCGTCGCCGCTGCGGATGAAACCGACGCGCTTTCCAATCTTCTCCGTCCCGGATTCACGATGCCATGTCCCTGAATCTCGCCTCGGTCTTGAGGAATTCGGCCGCCCGCTACCCGACGCTGACCGCCACGATCAGCGAGGACGCGCGGATGACGTACGCCGAGTTGGATGAGGCGGCACGCCGGTTTGCCGGCGAATTGTTGGCGACGGGAGTGGAACCGGGCGATCGCGTGGCGCTGATGATTCCGAACGTCCCCGGTTTCACCATCGCCCATTTCGGCGCACTGTACGCCGGGTGTGTGGTCGTCCCGCTCAACACGCTGTTGGTCGCGAACGAGGTCGCGTTTCAACTCGAAGACAGCGAGGCGCGGGCCCTGGTCGTCCACGCGCAAACTGCGAGCGTCGGCTTCGAGGCGGCGCACCGCGTTCCCAGCTGCAAGCATGTTTACACGCTGGGTGTCGAGGTCGCATCTCAACCGGCCGGCGCCAAGAGATTCGAGGAAGTCATTCGGACAGGTGCCGCCGCCGATTTGGCGCAAACCGCCGGCGACGATACGGCCGTCATCCTCTACACCAGCGGCACGACGGGTAAACCAAAGGGTGCCGAACTCACGCACCTGGGGCTCTTTTACAACGCCCAACTCGTGGCCGAGCGCAACTTCGGTCGTTGGCCAGACCGGATCGTCATCCTTCAGCCAGGTGACGTCGGCATCGCCGTGCTGCCGCTCTATCACGCGTTCGGGCTGACGAATATTCAGAACGCGCTGCTTTATAGCGGCGGGGCGATCTCGTACCAGTTGCGGTTTTGCGCGGCGAGCGCCGCGGAAGTGATCGCACGCCACCGCGTGACGTTTTTCGCCGGCGTGCCGACGATGTACATTGCCCTGCTCAACGACCCCGAAGTCCAAAACTCGCAGCTGGCGACCCTCAAGTACTGCGTCTCGGGTGGGGCAGCCCTTCCGATCGAGGTCAAGCAGCAGTTCACCCAACGCTTCGGCCTGGCTGTGCAGGAAGGCTACGGCCTCACCGAAACATCTCCCTTGGCTTGCATCCAATCGATCGACGAAGCGGCCAAGGCCGGCACCGTGGGCAAGGCGGCCTACGGTGTTGAGATGAAGATCTTCGACGATCAAGACCGCGAGGTGCCGCGCGGCGAGCGGGGCGAGATCGTGATCCGCGGCCACAATATCATGAAGGGCTACTTCAAGCGGCCGGAGGCGACCGCGGCAGCCATGCGCAGCGGCTGGTTTCATTCAGGCGACATCGGCTACGTCGACGCCGACGGCGACTTCGTGATCGTCGATCGAAAAAAGGACCTGATCATCCGCGGAGGATACAATGTCTATCCGCGAGAAGTGGAAGAGGCTCTCTACGCTCATCCGGCAGTCGCCGAAGCCGCGGTGATCGGCGTCCCCGACGCGCGACTCGGCGAGGAAGTGAAAGCGATCGTCGCTTTTCGACCGGGCATGTCGGCGACGGTCGAGCAAATTGTCCAACACTGCAAAACGCTCGTCGCCGCCTACAAATACCCCCGTATCGTGACGATCCTCGATTCGCTGCCCAAGGGCCCCACGGGCAAGATCCTCAAGCGCGCCCTGCGCGAGTGACAACAACTCTTGTAGGGTGTGACCAGGCCGCGACGCGGCCGCAGGCACACCATTGCTTTTTGTGCTAACTCTGGTGTGCCGGCGTCCGCCTCCAGCGGACTTGTCACACCTTACGGCATTCTTATCCAGTCGCGCGGGGAATGCTGTCCGAGGCGCTCGACGAGGCGCCCTGTTTAGCTGTCGGCAAGTCCGGCGCATAGGCGACGCCCCCCAGCTCCGCCAGCCGCCGCATCAGTAAGTCGGTCACCTCGCGCAGAAGCGTGCGTGTCCGCTTGCGATCGTAATACGCCGACAGGTCAATCGGATCGCCGTACGTGACCCTCACACGGCACCGTGTGTAGAACGGCGCCACCATGTCGCTAACGCCACTCGGAGAGCCGCGCAAGAAAACGGGGAAGACCGGCACCTGCGCATGGAGGGCCAGCCAAGCGATCCCCGTGTCGCCCTCCCGCAACGCCGCCTGGTCGTTGATTCCGCCTTCTGGAAAGACGCCGATGAGATCGCCCCGCCGCAGTCGCTCGAGCGCTTCGCGGGCCGGCCGCATGTCTTTTCCCTCGCGGTTCACAGCAATGCACCGTGTCGCGCGGCCGACCCACGTGAGGCCGGGAATCTCGTAATACTCGCGCGCCATCAAAAATCCGATTACGCGGCACGGGTGATTGCGCTCGCCCAGGTGGTTGTTCATCCAAATCAACAGCGGGTCAACCGGGCTGCGATGGTTGGCGAGGATCAGGCCGCCCCCTTTTGCCGGAAAA
Source organism: Planctomycetaceae bacterium (assembly GCA_035949535.1). Taxonomy (GTDB): domain Bacteria; phylum Planctomycetota; class Planctomycetia; order Planctomycetales; family Planctomycetaceae; genus DASPSM01. Next base: position 12,956 of record DASZIA010000349.1, read on the forward strand.
GGGCACCGCCGGTTCGCCCGCCAGTGGAACATCAGGGGCACGTACAACCGTTCGACGCCCCACAAGAACCACGTGCTCAGCTCGAGACCCGAGCGGCGAAACTGCCAGATGACGATGCCGACACCGGTCGCCAGATAGGTCAGAAGCAACAGAATCGCATAGGAATCCGGCGTCATTTTGCACCGAAGATTCCGGCACCCAAGTCGAATAACAGACAGGAGCTAGCGAGAATGCCAGTTTAGCGCCGGAGGGGCGCCGCCGGCAACAGGCTTTCGCGGCTCCCGGTACGTCGCAATCGGGCAGTCCGAAGCGCAAAGCCGCTTCAAATGGCAGGTCCGGCCGCGATCCCGGGTCGGCAAGTTGGTCGCTCCGCGAAATTCTTCGCCATGTTGCCGAAACGCAACCTACGTTTGGGGTAGCCAGAGGTCTTTCCCTGTGGACCCTGAAGGAGTCAGGCCATGCAAGTGATGGTCGAAGACGTGATGACGCGTTGTCCGGTGGCGGTTTCTCCGCAAGCGACAATCGACGAAATTCTCAATACGCTCGTCTCCGAAGGGTTGGCTTGCGTCTACGTCACGACGGCCGAGAATCGGCTCGCGGGCATCGTCACCGATTACGACGTGCTCAAACACGAAGTGCTCGGCGGCGAACGGTCTGCCAAGGCCGAAAGCTTGATGACCCGCAGTGTGCCGATCGTCCACCCGAACGACAGCGCGGTCGCGTTGTGTCCGAAGTTTCGGGACGGATCCTTCGCTCGGATGGCTGTCGTCGACAACGACGGCCACCTTGTCGGCAATGTGAGCCGCCGCGAACTGATGCGAATGATGCTCGCGATCGAGCACGCCGAACCGAAAACGGCTGCCCCGGAAGCCCCTGCGACCGCCGCTTCGGCGCGAACCGAGACCGATCGCGTGGTGCCGGCGCCCCGTGTCGTCCAGATGGCCCGCAAGCCGCTCGCCACCGTCTGAGCCGGCCTTCTGAAGGCGAAGCCTCGGCCCGGTTGAGCGGAAATCTTGCGCTCCCGCGTCGTTTGACGGCGCCCCGCTGTGGGGATACGATCGCGCTCGCGTCGGGTTCCCGATTTTCGCCTGAAGGATCGACCGCTCATGAATCCCCCGTCGCCCGCGCCCAGTCGCAAGCGGGCCTTGATCAGCGTCAGCGATAAAACTGGACTCGCGGCGTTCGCGGCCGGGCTCGTTCAACTTGGATTTGAGATTGTTTCGACGGGGGGCACGCGCCGATTCCTCGAGGAAAACGGCATCGCCGTAATTGACGTTTCGTCGTACACCGGTTTCCCGGAAATCATGGAGGGGCGGGTCAAAACGCTGCACCCCAAGATTCACGGTGCGATTCTGGGACGCCCGACCGATGCGGGCGATGCCGCCGCCATCCGCGAGCACGCGATCGTGCCGTTTCAGGTCGTGGTCTGCAATCTCTACCCGTTCGAGAAAACGGTCGCCCGAGCCAACGTCTCGTTCGACGAGGCGATCGAACAAATCGACGTTGGCGGCCCCAGCATGGTGCGAGCCGCGGCCAAGAACCATGCGCACGTCGCGGTGGTGACCGATCCGCGGCAATACCCGCGGGTGCTCGAAAGTCTTCGCAGTGGGGAACTGCCCTCCGATTTGCGTCGCGAACTCGCCTGGGCTGCCTTCGAGCGAACTGCCGCTTACGATCGGGCGATCGCGACCTGGCTGGGCGAGCAGGTCACCGGCGGCGAAGCGAACGCGAAATTCCCAGAACGATTCACCATGGAGCTCGTTCGCAATGCGGTCCTGCGATACGGCGAAAACCCGCATCAAACCGCGGCCTTTTACCGCTCGCCCGATGCGGCCCCGTCCACGCTCGCGCGGGCCGAGGTGCTGCATGGCAAGGAACTTTCCTATAACAATCTGCTCGATCTCGACGCGGCTCTGGGACTAATCCGCGAGTTCACTCAACCGGCCGTCGCGATCATCAAGCACAATAATCCGTGCGGCTGTGGCGTCGCCGAGACTCTGGCCGAGGCGTTTGCCAAGGCGTATGAAGGGGATCCGGTCAGTGCCTTCGGTTCGATCGTTGGGGTCAACCGTCCCCTCGATGTGGCGACCGTCAACCAGATGTGCCAGCCGGATCGGTTTATCGAAGCCATTATTGCTCCCGACTATGATGCCGACGCATACCGCGCGCTCACCTCGCGTCCAAAATGGGCCAAGAGCGTGCGGCTGCTGAAATGCGAGTCGCCAGCCGAATCGCGAGCGACGACGCTGGAATTTCGCTCGATCTCCGGCGGCGCATTAGTGCAAGATCGCGACGAAGCAGATCGCAATGCCAGCACCGAGGCCGAATGGAACGTCGCCACGCAGACGGCGCCGTCGGATGCCCAACTCGCCGATCTCAAGTTTGCCTGGATCGTGGCCAAGCACGTCAAGTCGAACGCAATCGTCCTCGCGCACGACGGGGCCGTGGTCGGCGTCGGGGCCGGACAAATGAGCCGCGTAGACTCGGTCCGCCTGGCCGCGGAAAAGGCCGACAGACGCAGCCACGGGGCTGTGATGGCTTCTGATGCGTTTTTTCCCTTTCGCGACGGGATCGACGTCGCGGCCCGGGCAGGCGTTGCGGCCGTCATTCAGCCCGGCGGCTCGCGAAACGACGCCGAAGTCATCGCCGCCTGCAATGAACACGGCATGCCGATGATCTTCACGGGCCGCCGACACTTCCGGCACTGAGAGGGCTGACGCGGACGGCCGCCGGTTCCGGACGATCTGGTCGCGCAGGTTATATCGCTGTTGCCGGTACGTTTCGATTTGAAGATTGTGGCGTTGGCGATTCTCCGGACTGCTGCCTCAAGATTTTCCGCCGGCTGCCGTGTTCATTCGGGGGAACACTGAGCCCCACCCAAATTGGCGAGCTATTGTGTGAATGTGACATCCCACCGATTGACGACCAGGAAATGCCTTCTGACATTTGGTCTCTAACGCCCTCCTGGACCCTCCGCCAATGCTTGCAACCCAAACCCAGCCCACCTTTGTCGACTTCCTGATGGAGCGCCTGGATCTCTCCGACCAGCAGCTTCCCGTTCCCGGAGAATGGGCCGACGCCGGCAACACGATCGGCATGCTCGCCCTGCGCATGAATCTGCTTTCGGTCGAGCAGATCGATCGCATCCTCGAAATTCAGGAGCGCGAGGGGAACGCCCGACGGTTCGGCGAGCTGGCCGAGTCGTTGGGGCTCCTCAGCCACGCGCAGGTCGCACGACTCTTGGCCGTGCAGACGCTCAATCGGGAGCTCGAATTGGGCGAGCGCCTGGTGATGGAAGGGCGCCTCGAAATCGGCGAACTGGTCCGCCACTTGAGCGACTTCATCAACGGCGGTCACAACGCCTGAGCGTTGGGCTCAGCCGCACTTGAGCCGTCAGGCCGCCTTCGCGCTCAGAGAGCGGTCGAGGCTGTCGTCGCGCGCAAGGTCCTGGATCCAATCGCTGCACAAGAGCCGGGCCACCTTGTGCTCGGTCTGCCTCTGCTTGCGGGCGTGCCGCAGTCGTTTCTCAGGCGCAATGGCCGCTGTGCCGTGGGCGACGTGAAAGACGTTTTGCGCCATCTCCCGCACCGGAAACACAGGGGTCTGAAAGCCGGCGTCCCACAGCTGGCGGGCAATTGAATAGCCGCCCCCCGTGTAGTTGTTGATTCCGCGAAACGTCAACCCGTGTCCGAGCACGACGCTGCGACGGTACATCGCGCAATAGTCGCGCGGATAGTTTTGGGCCTGCCACTTCACGGGCTTGCCGAGTCCAAGCAAGGACTTGGCTTTTGCCCCGGCGAATCCGACTACCCGCTTTTGCCAGGCGTAAAGCGGGTTCTCCAAGTCCAATTTCCAGGAGCCGCTGGCCGCGTTCTGCGGGCTGCGCTCGATTTCGCGCAACAGCGGATCGAGCCAGCCGTCGCGACGGACAAAGACATCCGAGTGCATCGTCAGGTAAAACTCGCCCGTCGCTTCCGCCAGGCCGCAGTCCCAGGCGGTAAAGACGTTTTCGGGCCAGTTCGTGTGCTTCTCCCCGGGCCGTTGGATCAAGCGGATCCAATCGAGCGATCGCAAGTAGTCGAGGCTGGCATCTCGGGAACCGTTGTCGACGACGATCACTTCCAGCGCGTACTTCTGCGAATGCCGCCGGATCGAGCGCAGGCAGAGCTTGATAAAGAGTTCGGCCTGCCAGTGCGGAATGCAGATCGTCACCCGCGGCAACGACGACTCGGATGGGTGGCACTGTGACAAATTGGAAGGCGGCCGGCTCGTCCGCCAGTGAGCTTGCTCCGACGAATCCGCCCCCGCCGGAGTCACTCCCTCTGCCCCTGTGCCAGATGTCATCGCAGGATTTCCAAGGGACGCGCGGCGAGCTTGTCGCGGTTTTCGTCGGCAAATTTCTGCAGACTCTTGCCGAACGCCTGCAGGTGCACATTGTCTTTCGTGTGTCCGAAGAGGGGCTGGGCGGCCAGCGATTGCGCGGCCGTTTGGTGTCGATGGATCACGTCGTACGCCGCCAGCAGCATGGCCGTCCGTGTGACGCCGTGCTGGCAATGCACGAGCATCGGATAGTTGTTGGGGTCCGACAGGATCTCCAGATGCGGCTCCCAAACCTGCGGGTCGAACTCGATCGAATTCGGCAACGGGACGGCATGCAGCGTGGCTCCTGCCGACTTCACGGCTTGCCGTTCGCCCTCCCACATCTGGGGCGTCATCTCGTCGGGATTACACAGATTGACGACAGAGCGGATCTGATAGGTTTCGATGATCTGCGACAGCGCGTCCGGAGCCAGCCAGGCCGATCGGTACACCATCCCCGGCTCGTGCACGGCAAAATGCTTGTACCGATGCTGCTGGTGATAAATCCAGCCGCCGGCCGCGGCCGCCGAAACCAGAGCGAGCGCCAGCCCGACCAACGCGATTTTTCGACTGCGTGACATTCCGCACGTGTCCCGGTTGCAGAGCAATCAGTTCCCAGGCCGGCCTCAAGCGACCGTGTCTCTCGAGCACCGCCGAAGGCGGCGAAATCTAGTGCAACCCGGCACTTCGGTCAACCGCAGGCAGGGGCACGCCCCTGCACCCGGTGCGGTTCGCCCGTTTGCTGTAACGACGCGGCTTGCCGCGAGGGTGATCGCCTGCACCAAAGAGCCGCGCACGGCAAGTAAGCGGGTTCTTCCTAATCGGCTGGACGACTCCCAGCGTCCCGTCCCAGTCCCGATGTCCCGTGCCTGATCTTTCACCCTCTCCCAGTCCGCTGGGAGAGGGCCGGGGTGAGGGCTCTTGCCACACACCGCGCCGATCTGCGAAGAGTCCCGTCCCACGTCAGCTTTCGCCCGAAGTCGTTTCGCTCGACAACATTGACGCGGGACTGATCTGCGGTCCCGAAACTTGTCCCAATGTTGTCCCGTCCCCCGTTCCCGTCCCGGTTGTCCTGTCCGACGCCCGAGCGAAATCAGGGGTCGGGTCACCAATTTCGTGGGTCATCTACCTATCAAAAAACCGTGACCCGACCCGACCCCCTGATGAAAGTGTCCCGTCCCCAATCCAGAAAGCGTCCCGTCCCATGTCTGTACAGTTTCTGACCACGCCCAGCGCGATTCCGCCCGCATCCCCAGTGCGAGCCTCCGGATCTCAGGCTGTACTCAGGGCGCGGACCGTCCTCGGCACCCACTCACGGGCGGATCCATCCATTCTACCACGCGGATCACGGGCAGCCGACCCCGAGTTTCCATGCGCGTGGAAACAACTTGGAAATTCTTTCCATAGACGCGAGAGTCGCTGCGGAGCCGCCCGCGTAAGCCCCAGCCGCGGGGCGCGAGCCCGTCGAAAACCGCCCTCCCCCGTTGGAGGCTGAGCCTCTCATGCTGCACTGCACGCGGGACGACGCAGTTCTCCCGCCACCCGCTGTGTTGTCTTATCGACTCGGCTCATCTTAAAGTCGTGGCACCGCTGACCCTGTCGACACAACCCAAAGCGAGACTGAATCCCTAACCCTTCACGCCATCCCAGGCGTGGGCCATTGCGTAGACGAACAAAACTCCCAGGGCAGTGCCAGATTCAAAAGCAATGCCAGCACGCTGACTGGCCCCGTCACCCAAGGTCGGCGTGACTTCGTGTCGAAGAAGCCAAGGATAGAGAAAATCGATCCCGTTCCGGCACCGACCAGGCAGAAGAGGACCAAGCGGCCTTCGCCAAGATGAGCCATCTCTCCAGCGTACGCGGCGACGAACACGACAATTGGGATCAAGAGACCACGCCACGCGGAGTGAAGGCTGGCCGGATTGGCCTTGTCGCGATCAGGGGGTTGGCCCGACATTGCGCCCTCCCGTCAATTCGTTTGGCTGGCAATTATAAGCCCCAAACCGTCCGGAAGAGTCAGACAAACGAGTTGATTGGGGAACGTTTCAGAGGCATTCTTGGAATCCGTTTCGCGCCGGCTCAATTCGGTTGGCCAGCCCGCTGCTTGGGTCGCTCGGCCGCGAGGAATTCCTCCCATAGCCGCTCGACCGGCGCGCCGGCGTAGTCTGCGAACAGCTCGTCGGTGTATTCGCCGATCGCGAGGCGGGCGTTGAGTTTTTCGATAATGCGCGGGGCGTGCGTTCGTTGGATCCAGTCGAGGAACGCCGACGCGATGCCGTAGCCGTCGCGATAGGTTTTCTTCCAGTCGATCGGTGTTCGCTTCTCGGGCTCGAAATCAAAGTAGCGCACGTAGTCGGCGATCCCTTCGACGATCCAGAAGGGATTCGATGCTTTCGACTTGGGATAGTTCTGGACGACGTGCGTCAGTTCGTGGATCACCATGCCGACGTCGTCGGGGTGCTTTTTCACCCAGTCGGCGCTGATTGTGATCGTCGACTCGGGTGCTCGGGTGTAAGCGATTCCCTTCATCGACGGGCCTTTGAAGACGATCGTGATCGTCCGCGCGGGGGGTCGGCCACTCGGATAGAGACGCTCGAAGATAATCGGGTGCCAGATTTCGCAAAGTTCCTTGGCCCTGCCCGCCCACTCGGCGACCTCCGGGGCGTCCTGAACGTCGACAATCACTGCAAGCCGGCCGGGCTTCGCGTCCGGCGCCCAACGGCCGGTATAGATCCGAGTAAACTCGGCGAATCGCGCCGGCACCGTACTGTTCCCGCCGCGGATCCGCAGCTGGTCGACGTACAGGCGAATTGTGTAGTCGCGCGAGCGATCTCTCAGTTCGACGAAGTCATTCGTGCGGCTCACCTCAGAAAAAAGGTGCATCCCGTCGACGTTCTTTTCGATCCAGACGGCTGGCTGGGCGGACGATTTCTGAGCCCGAAATGCACCTCTCTCGTACTCCCACGCGCGACGCGTGTCTGTGTCCTGCCAAGAGCCGCCGTAGATTCGCGCGAACTTCGGAATCTTTCTCGCGGTTCCATTCCCCCCGCGGATCAGCGCTTTGTCGGCGTAGAGCCGCGTAACATAGTCCCGCGACGGATCGAACAGCTCGACGTAGACGGGGTTGCGTGCCGTTTCGATAAACGTGTGCCTGTTCTTCCCAGTGCGCTCGACCCAGGTGAGCGACCGTTTGATGGATCCGCCGTCGTATTCCCACCGCGAGCGGTCGGCAGTCTGTCCTAGGACGCTCGCGCGAATCACGCCAACCACAATCAGCGCTGCAAACGTCGTCAATTTCCCCGAGACGCAGCGGAACGTCACCACTGGCTCCTTTGCGAACCCCCGACACAAGTCGGGTGGCTCCGCCCTCACGCCACTTGTTGATCGAGCTGAGCCAGGACCATCGGCCACGCTTCCTCATGCTTGTCCCGCGATTCTGCGTCCGCAAATCCTGCGTGGGTCAAGCGCAGCAGCGTCCCTGCGCCGCCCGGCGTCAACTCGACGGTGACGACAGTCTCGGCTCCTCTCGTCCCGGCGGCACCGGTCAGCCACGTCAACTCGACCAGCCGATCTGGCTCGAGCCTGAGGAAACGGCCGTAGTGCGGGTGCCGCTCGCCCGCGTAGCGCGTCTCAAAGAAAAAGGGGGCGTCGACTCGCGGCGTCATCAGCACGGTGCCCGGAGCCGCAAACCAACGATCAATTTGCTCGGCCCACGCTTTAAACAGCGTCGCAGGAGACGCCGCCATCTCGCGGGTGAGCGTCAGCTGAAACGGTCTGGATGTGAGGTCAGGAGTGGCCACGACCATCGCTCTTCCTTCGTCAAACGAATCGATGCAAGCTCGGCACGCCCCGCACGCGGCTCACCATCCGCATTCAGGATATGAGGCTACAATCTTTTTGATTTCACCGTTAGCCAGCCACTTCCACAACGAAAGCGCGCGGTCTCCGTCGAGGCCGCGGACAGCGTTCTCGCTCTGAAGTTCCTCAAGATCTGCATCGGCATACTTTGAAAAGATCACAACGCCTGTTCGATAAACGTCGATGACCCTTAGCGGGCCGTCGTCAAAGCCATATCTCAACCAGGCGTTCGGATGCTCTGCAAAATCTGGCTCGCGCATTCCTGAAGGACTTTCGTCGAAAAGTTCATCGATCGCTCGTGCGAGATCCCTTTCCGAGGGTTGTCGTTTGTCTCCGCCGTAGCGAGAAGTGAGGATGACCCAGGCAGTTGAGTTCGGCACGACTGCTTTCTCGCTCGTTGCATCGGCCCGAAATGAACGCGGCCCGGTTGAAGGCCGGGCCGCGGGCAGTTCACGAGTAAGTTTCGGAGGACCTAGGTTCCGGCTGATTTGTGGGTCGAAGCCTTGCCGGACTTGCCGTTCTCAGCCGATTGCTTGGCCGCGTGTTCTTTCGCCGCCTTTTCCTGCATTTGCTTGATGGCTTTCTGCAGTTCTTGGCGGTCGGAGTCGTGTTGGGCGTCGATCAGCTTTTGGGCTTCGGCCTTGGGGAAGGCGACGTCGTACCAGCCGATCATCATTTCTTCCCACGTCTGGTCGCCCCAACGCACGGGCTTTGTCGGATCCGGGTTGCAGAGATTGTTCTCGGAATTGTCGAAGTGCGCGGTGCACAGCAGATTCGAGCCGGCCGGAATCACGAGGGGCTGCTCGAGCTTGAACCAGTTTTGCCAGTTGAAATCGTAACGCGGGACGTCGAGCAGAATCTCCTTCTTGCCGTCCGGATAAGTCAGCTCGTAGCGGAACGCTTTGCCGCGCATGTGCATGTGCGGATACATGCCGACGAAGAGCGTGTCCTGGGCGAATTTCTTCTGTGCCTCGACCTTGTAGTCCTCGGCACCCGCGGGGATCTCGAACTGGAAGTTGGACGTGTTCGTCGTCACCAGGCGCTCCTTGACGGTCGCGCCATCGACGAACACCAGACCGATCGAGCTGCGGTCTTTTTGCGCCCGGCCGTTGGGGGTGTAGTGCATCTGGAAGATAAACTTCCACCCGGCGGGCACCAATTTAGCCATCCCGTCGGGCGCGACGAAGGGTCGCGTCCCCGGGGCAAATCCGCACAGCAGGTCGCTCGCGGAGATGTCGCCTTGGGCGCTCTCGTCAGCCTGAGCGGCTTGCTGTTTGGCAGCCGGGCCGGACTTGCCGGCCACAGTTTTTCCGGGCGCCGCCTTGGGTTTTTTCGCGCGGGCCAATCGCTGGGCGCGGAACTCGGCCCGAAGCTGTTCGGGGCTCTTGCCGCTGGCTTTCGCCTTGGCGAGCGCTTCGAGTTGCTGCTTCTGGTTTTCGATGATTCGGTCGGCGACCTGCGGGGCCGCGAGGAACACGATGATGTGATGCACGACACCCGGGTTGCCGGGGAGGCATTGGGCACTCTTGACCCACTTATCCTCTTTGAACCCGGGATCGACGACGTAGAAGCGATAAGGCTCGACCCCCTCCGCCTTCACATCGACCGGATCCTTGGTCATGTAGACGACGGAGTCAGGTTGCTTCTCGAGCAGCCAGCCTTGCGTGAATTTCGGGGGCGGAGGCAATTCGGCCCGATTCCCCTCGGGGCAACCGGCTTCGACCCACGAATAGATCGTCTCTTTTTCGGCCTTCGAGAGGATGTTTTCGTTCGAGAATTTCCGGCCGTGCGCGGGGTTGGCGTGCCACGGCGGCATTCGCTGCTCGCGGACGACTTCAGCGATCATCTCGCCCCAGCCGGCGACCTCGTTGTAGTTGGTCATCGCGAATGGACCGATTTCGCCGGGGCGATGACAGCTGACGCAGCGCTCATTGAGCAGCCGCGCGACTTGATTCGAGTACGTGACCGGCGCGTCTTTCTGCGGCTCGCGAATGCGGCCGATCAGGCAGCCTTTGAATTCGGTCGTCGCCACGCTCACCGGCTTGCCGGCGAGCAGTTCGTCGACGGCGATCGCCAGATCTTTCCGCTTCAGCTGCGGCTGCGCAAAACCGACACCGGCACCGAACGTGTATTGATTGTCGATCCGCCCTTGATAGCGGACGGTTCCCTGCGAGTCGAGGAGGAGCGCTTCGGGCGTGCGCGTCGCGCCCAGCTGATCGGCCACTTTGTTGCCGACGTCCTTGAGAATGGGAAAATTCAATCCGTTGACGCGGGCGAAGGCGTCGATCTCGGTGATCGCGTCCTGCCGGTTTGAGTCGATGCCGACCAGAGCGACTCCTTTCGCGGCAAACGCCTGCGAGAGTTCCTGCATGCGATTCGCGTAGAGTTTGACCAGCGGGCACTCGGTGCCGATGAAGACAATCGCGACGCCCTTGTGCTGGGCGAGCATTTCTTTCAGCGAGTGCTCCTTGCCGCGGAAGTCCTTCAAGGTGAACGGCTCGACCTTGCGCCCCACGGCCGATTCAGCGCCCCAGGCGGATCCGCTTAGACCCACCAGCGCGGCGACAACCAATACCAGTCGACGCCCACGGAATTTTTGCATCGATCTCCCCTCGTCTTCGTGCAGATTGTCCGTTAACGCGGTGCGAATTGAATTGGCTGCCTGAGGACAGGAAGGCGAAGGAACTGGTCCCAGTTCCCGGAGCGCACGGGACCCGGCTGACCCGGCGCGGCCTGTCGGCAGCACTACTTCTTCATCTTCATCCAACCGCCGATTCTACACTGGTTGCATCTAGCCAACCAGAGGCAATCAGGGGCAACCAGGGGCATTGCCCCTGGACCCGGTGCGGCTGTCGCTCCGCGAGCCCCGCAAGCGTGGGCCCCGGCTGGACGCAAAATTGCGTCTCACTCGGGCCGGCCGTGGCGCAAAAAGAAAGGCCGACATCTGCCGGCCTTTCTCGGAAGCATTGGCCTGCGTGCGTCACGCTCGCGCCAATCGCGGGCCCGGCGAACCGGGCCCGCTCAAGCCACCCTGTCACTTATTCGTGCGAACATTCAGTGAGGCAGCCGCGTCGTAGATCGGCTTGTCGGCCGCGATCACCCGCGGCACGACAGTCGCATGGCTGCGAGATGCAGGCACCGTCGATTCGACCGGACGCGTGTTCACGACAGGCGTAGGCCTCGGATTCTGAACCATGATTGGTTGCGGGGATCCCCAGATGACCGCGCCGCCGACCGATTCGGCCGTATGGTACAGGTATCCGCCGTCGCCAAAGTATTCGGGCGGATGGAGAGCCCGCCACATCGGTTCATCCATCGCGTAACGCGATTTGGCCAGCTCGGTGCGATGTTCGTCCATCCAGAATTGCGTCGAACCGGTGAACTGACGGCGGAACCGTCCGAACTCGACGGCCGCGTCGCGAATCCGATCGCGCTCTTGTTCAGCGATGGTCAGCTCATCGGGGACGCCGTACAGCTTATAAAAGCCATCGTATCCGCGGCTTGACCTTCCGTATCGCTGCGTTTTCGGGGCCATGCTCTGGGGGGCAGTCGGCCCGCCGTAATATCCGTAATCGGTGTTTGCGTCGGGCGCCGGCGGTGGCGGTGGGGCGGGCGTTTGAACGTTCACTTGGCCCTGGTGGGCAGGACCCAGCTGGGCCGCGGGGCTTGGCTGGGCAGCAATCCCGCCGCTAAACATTCCAGGGTTTTCATTCGTGATCGGTGGCTGCGGTTGGGGTGGCGGTGACTGCTGTTGGGCAGAAACGGGCACTCCCAAGGCTGCGACACAGGCAGCCAGGATGAGCTTTTTCATAACACGGCTCCTCGCTTTATCAGCTCCCGGCAGCTTTACTGCCACCGCTTTCAGGCCCCAACTGACAACACTTATTGACTTATTGCCGGTCAGTGGACTACAGAAAAGGACATCCGCAAATGGCGCGCCGCAACACTGTGCGGCGGCTAAACTGTGACCCTCCAATGTCTGCGGGCGGCTGGCCCCCGCGTCGCAGCAGACAGCCAGGAGGGCTCCCGCGATCAGGCGCAGGGATGTTCGCCGATCAGCGGTGCGTGGGAAGGGACAGCCGCACTTACGGGCTATCGCTCTTCGCCTGTTCTTTCTTTTCGGCCGGCTTCGCCTCCGGCACGAACGATTCGACCTCGACCATCAGCACTTGAATCGTCAGCTCCTCGAGTCGCGACCGCTTGGCGTCGGCGTCGGCCGGCTTTCGCGTGATGAGCACGTCGAGCGAACGCGTCCGCTGGCCGTTGAGATCGTGCTGCAGGATGTCGACCCATTTGCCCTCGGCGATGTCGTGGGTCGTCGACAGGACCTTCGTGCCGGTTCCTTTCGCCAGCGCTCCCCGATAATACGTGGTCGTCCGATTGATGTCGTCAGTGGCTTCGAGTTCGACGTAATGCACGATGAGTGGTTCGCTCACGGAGGCCGTCAAGTTGGACGGCAGATCCTCGGGCCACCGCAGGTGGAATTCCTTGGTGATCTGTTCGCCGGAGCGCAACGCGAACGGCACGGGAACGGCGGTCGTCGGTGCGGACCCTTTTGTTTTCGAATCCGACGCAGATTTTGACTCCGCGGTCCGTGACGTTTTCTTCGAACCGGAATCTGGATCTTTGGTCGATTTTGTCGAGCCGGCCTTCGCTTGGTCTGTTTTGTCCGTCGTTTGATCCTTTTTGTCTTTCGCTCCCGCTTTCTCTTTTGTGCCGGCGGCGTCGCTGTCGGTCGCCGCGGCTTCGTGCGTTTCCGCGACCGCGCTCAGCCGCTCGTCCCAGTGACTCAGAAACTTTTCCATCGTATCCCGCCATTCGTACTGGGCTTCGGCCTGTTTGGCTCGGTCGGCGGCCTCTTCGGCCCTCTTTTCGGCGGCCGCGCTGCGTTTGCCGGTCGAGGGAGAGGGCGTAGTCGCCCGATGCTTTCCCTTGGGGCGGTCTTTGTAGCCGAGAGTCTTCAACACGATCACGGTTCCCGGGTCGAGCCAATCGCTGCCGACCAGATACGCCGGCTGTGCGGGCGAAGAACCCGTCGCCTTTCCGGGCGCTCCCCGGCTCATGCCGCCCTGCCCGCCACCCATTCCGCGCGAGCCGATTCCGCCGCTCCCCGGCGCCCCGCCCGCTCCCTGAACCGGGGGCGTTGGTTTTTCGAGTTGTCCCAGGTCCTGCGGGCTTTTCTTTTGCAGGTAATCACGCAAGCGTTCTCGGGCCGATTTTAAGGGGATCGAACCAACGCCCGACAAAACCTGCTCGGAGCTTCTTTTCTCCGTGGAGAGTTGGGCCGAAAGGGCCTCGACAAATTCGCTTTGCCAAAGTTCGCGGGCCACGACGGCCGGATCCATGGGCTGCGAGTTGATCGCCTTCTCGACGACTTCCAAGACCAGTGCTGTCGGGTTATGAACCGTGGTCGCAGCTGCGGCGGGGGCGCCCGCCGGCGTCGAGCCGGGGTAGTTGCCGAGACTCGGTCTGCCAGCCGCGGCTCCCGCGGGCGCGGCGGGAGCGGGAGCGGACATGCCGGCGAGACCTCCCAGTTGTCCCAAGAGACCGGCCGCGCCGGCTGGCGGTGTGTCTTTCGCCGGCGCGGTGCCGGTGATCTTGAGCGCCTGTTTGATCGCTGCCGCGTTTTGCTCGAGAATCAACTTTCGCAAAGTCATCCTGAAGTCATCGGAAATGGCGCGGCTCCGCAGAAGAATGACCTGCGCGGTAAAGTTCGCCGGACTCGATTTGCCGAGGGCCGCTTCAATGGCGGTGCGGACCTCAGGAGTGGCTCGGTCGTACAGCTTGGCCAGGCCCACTCGCAACTCGACTGAGCCAACTCGGCCCGCCAGCCGCACGGCGTCGTACCGCACGGCCGCCGCGGGGTAGGCGGTGTCGCCGGGGCGCACTTTCTCATCCGACTCAGACACCAGGTGCAACACGAACGCGACTGCGGCGGGCGAGGGGCGCAACGCCAGCGCCGCTAAGGCCGATTCGGCAGCCTGTTGACTGTGCCCTCCGAATTTGATCTTGCCGACGACGATTTGCTCGAGGGTCTCGCGGGCCTTGTCGCTTGGGTTGAGGATCAAGGCCCGAATCAACCCGAAGATGGCCTGCGTCTTCGACATCGTCATCGCGGGCGTGACGACTTCCTCCGCCGGGGGAGTCTGCTCAGCCGGGGGTTTGTCTTGTTTCTTGCCTCGATTCCGAATTTGCCCGGATGCAGGAGGGGTCACAGCGGCCAAGAACGCACCGACAAGAATCGTCTTCGCGAGGCGACGCCGCGTTGCGTCCTTGAGAGAACTCAGCAAGCAAAAACGCATGTCGCGCCCCCTGAGGGATTTATGTGCGGTGCGAAGTGGTTGACTCGAGCCGCTCTTGGATCGAGAGTGCGGCCTGTTTGTTCGGGTCAAGCCGCGAAGCCGTTGCAGCCCGCATCTTCTCCCTGATTTTCCGCCTCTTCGCATTCTGGCTGCTGAAAATCTGGGGCACAACCGTGAATATCAGGAATACTTGCTCCGGCCCGCCATTCAGATCGAAGTGACCGTTCGCCCGACGCACCGGTCGGCGGCGCGTCCGCGGCCGTTTCCCCTAACTTTCGCGTTCCCCATGCGAGCAAAAAACCCCATGCAAACTGCGACTTTGCCCGATATCAGCGTCGATTTCATGACGTGGCTCAACGCCGAACTGCGCAAGCGCGTCGAAGACGACGAGAATTCCCAGACCCGCGGCTTCGTGAACCGGCTCAAGACCTACTTCGGACGGCCCGTCGAGACCGAGATCAGCGAATCGTAGCGCGCCGGTCCACCGGCTTTGCACAAAAAAAAGGCGATTGACTCCCCGGGGCATGTGGGGTCTTTCCCCTTTTTTGTTCCTTGGCCCCTGGACTTCTCGCCGCTCCCCAACGCCGGACCAGCAGTCCGGCGAGCGCCCTGCGGATTCGCTAGACGGCTTCTTCAATCCGCGGCGAGGTCGTGGTGGCGGTTTGTCTGGAGGCCGGGGGCGTCGTTGACTGCTTCAGCCAGAAGGCGGGCGTTCTCGTGATGAGAGGCCAGGTGGTCGATCAACGGTCGAGCGCCATTCGTCCAAAGGCCAATCGGCCTGTACCGCGGACCACTGCTTTAGCCGACCAGTACCTGGCGCCGCCGGCACCACCACGCGCAACCCCCCAAAAGCGCGGTGAAGACCAGCGCTTGGGTCAACGTCGCGGGTTCTGGCGTGCTGGTGAAGTTGACGACGAGTTCCGGAGTCTGATTGCCCGGGAATCTCCTACTCGAAATCTCTGTGTTGACCGTCTCCGCGTCTGCTTGCAGCCGCAACCCCACGATACTCGAGTTCTTGAAGAGAGACTGAAGATTTGCTGCCGACAAGCTGACCGTTTGATTGCCAAGGCCCAGCGCAAAGCTGTCATAAGAACCCAACGCGGAGGCGGAGGCGGTAGCGCCGGCCAGGGTGACTCCGCCGCTGGTGTTGAATCCGAGAATATCGACGATTCTGCCCGGATTCGAGGTGAACGCCCCGGTAACGAACTTCAACGACGCCGAGGTGATGACCGCGTTCGCGGGCAGCGCCGACAGATTGAAATTGGCGAGCCCCCGATCTTCGAACAGGCCCGTGAATTGGCGAATTACCAAGTCAGCGGCCGAAGTATTTAAGACACTGTAGGTGCCGTTCCCCGTAGGAGACTCCGCGTAACCGTCGGAGTAGTCGGCGACGGTTATCTGGCTGGCGACTGCGCGGTTCGGAACCAAGCCGCAGGTCGCGATTGCGAAAACGAGAATCAATCCCAATGCCAATCCCGTCGTCGGTTTGCGCACGATTCTCTCCCGGAGGGGTCTCTGTGGCGCCAAAGGTCGGAGTCAGTGTAAAGTGGGCAAGATGGAGTGTCAAGAAAGTCGTCTGCCGCCTGGCAATCACCCAGTTTCCTCCCATACGGCCTGCGCAACGAAATATCCCTTGCGCTGCGTGAATCAGTGGCAGCCGCTCGCCATCGACGGTCGAATCGCGCATGATTTCGGTCGACCACAGACTGACAGCGCTGCGTGGCAATTGCACCCCGAGGAATTGGGATGCCGGCGTCTGAACGGACCTTGTCGATCGACGGCGTGCGTGTGCCGCGCTTGCTGTATGGTACGGCGTGGAAGGAAGACGAAACCGAGCCATTGACGCGACTGGCCCTCGAGTGCGGTTTTCGAGGCATCGATACGGCCAACCAGCGCCGCCATTACCACGAGGCCGCAGTCGGACGGGCCATCGCGGCTGCAATTGCCAGCCGACAAGTCTCGCGCGACGAGCTGTTCTTACAGACGAAGTTCACCTACCGCCGCGGACAGGATCACCGGCTCCCGTACGATCCCCAAGCGCCGATTCCGGTTCAGGTCGAGCAGTCGTTCGCCAGCTCACTCGAACATCTGGGAGTCGAGACGATTGACTCCTATCTGCTGCACGGGCCGACGCAGGGCGTTGGGCTGACCCAAGCCGATTGGGAGGCGTGGCGGGCGATGGAGGGCCTTCGGGAGAGCGGTCGGGTCCGATTGCTGGGAGTCAGCAACTTCACTTTGGAGCAACTCCAACGCCTGTTCCAAAAGGTCCGCGTTCGCCCGCGATTCGTCCAAAATCGATGCTACGCCAGTCGCGGCTGGGATCGTCGCGTGATAGCGTTTTGCACGGCGCACGATCTCGTGTACCAGGGGTTCTCGCTGCTGACTGCCAACCGCGAAATCTTGCAGCACCCCAAAATCGCCGGAATCGCCGAGCGTTACGGTCGGACGGTGAGCCAGATCGTCTTTCGGTTCGCCCTCGACGTCGGCATGTTGCCGCTGACCGGCACCACCAACCCCGACCACATGCGCGCCGACCTCGACGTTCTCGACTTCTGCCTCACACCCGATGAGGTCGAGCGGATTGAGGGTCTCGCCACATCCTAGCGGCGCCATCGCGTCGCGTACCGAGGGGATCAAGTTCGGCGGACTCGCAACTACCTCGGCTCGGCCGACATGAACAGGCCGTGCTTGGGGCGCAGCGTGACGCGCGATTCGGGGATCACCGGGCGGCCGGGGATGAGGTTCAGTGACCAGCGGGATGCGATCGTGGCCAGAATCAATACCGACTCGAGCATCGCGAAATGGTTGCCGATGCAAATCCGCGGGCCGGCGCCGAACGGGAAGTAGGCGTAGGGGTGACGTCCTTCGGATCGACCAGGCAGAAAGCGATCCGGGTCAAACCCTTCCGGGTTTTCCCAGAAGCCGCGGTGACGGTGGGTCACATACTGCGATATGAGTACCGGCGAGCCGCCGGGGACCGTCACGTCGCCGATCTGATCCTCCTGCATCGTCATCCGAGCCAGGCCCCACACCGGCGGAAAGAGTCGCATCGACTCCTGGACCACTTGCTTCGCGTAGGAAAGCTTGGGCAGATCCTCGGCGGTCGCGGGTCGTCCGCTAAGGACCGTGTCGATCTCGCGCTCGAGCCGCGAGCGGACCTCGACGTGTTTTGAAAGCAAGTAGAAGGTCCAGGTCAGCGCCTTGGCGGTCGTTTCGTGGCCCGCCAGAAAGAACGTCATGACTTCGTCGCGCAACTGCTGGTCGGACATCTTCGAGTCGGTCTCTTCGTCACGGGCGGCCATCAACATCGTCAGCAGATCTTCGGATCGGACCGCTCGAGCCGGCTCGGCGCGATGTTCGTCGATGATCTTTTGCACGGACCGGTTGAGTGTTTGAAGGGCCCGCTCGTAGCGGCGGTTGCCGGCCAACGGCAGCCGCTCGAGAAAGTTCCACGGCGTGTGGATGCGGCGGCTGACCTCATCGAGGACCAGCGAGAGCGCCGGGCCGACGTCGCTGGCCTCGCCGGTGACGTCGGTTCCCAAGAGCGTCTCCCCCACAATTCTCATCGTCAGCCGCATCATCTCGTCGGCGACGTCGATCGCCTCTCCCCGCTCGGCTGCCGGCTCCCAGGACCGCGACATTTCCTCAGTGGCGGTGACCATCGCGTCCGCAAATCCGGCTAGCTTCGCGGGCGCGAACGCCGGCTGCAACAAACGCCGCTGGCGGAGCCAGAAGTCGCCTTCGCTTGTCAGCAGGCCGTTACCCACGACCTGCCGCAACTTGTTGTAGCCGCGCGCCTGCTTGGTGTAGTTCTCTCGATGCTTGACGAGAACGTGATAAACGTGATCGGGGTGAAAGATCGCAAAGGCGACGCGTGGGCCCAGCCGCAGCCGGACGACGTCGCCATAGCTCGCATGCGCGCGCAACAGGAACTGAGCCGCGTCGCGCAGCATCTCTCCCGCGTGCCCCGTGAGGAAGTGGCCAGGCGGTGACGGCGGTTCTCTCGACGCAACCGTGGGCCGCGCCGACATGCGGCCGGCGACTGCGGTCATCCAAATCGGTGCCATTCGGTGGTCCCTCCTGATCGGCAACGGACAGCAGGTCATTGTACCAACGAGAGGCCAGCGGCAAGACCGACGCAAAATACTGCGGACGCCGCATCCGCGCTCACGTCGCGCCGCGCTGTCTCAGCAGGTCCGCAATCTCACTGTGTCCGCGACGTGTCGCCCATGCGAGCGGCGTGCTCCAGGCTGGGTCGTCGGGCAGGTTCGGCTTCGCGCCGCGGTCCAAAAGGAATTCGACCATTTGTTTCTGGCCGAACTTGGCCGCCCATCCCAGCGGCGTGGAACAGAGATCTTCGTCGCGCGCGTAAAGATCGGCTCCGTGGTCAAGGAACTGCGCGGCCCGCTCCACGTTGCCAGTGCGCGCGAATTGATGCAGAGGCGTGATAAGCAGCCAGTCGGGCTGGCTCGGGTTCATGCCGTGTTCGAACAACAGTTCGTTCAATTCGCGCGTCTTCGCGCCCACCGACCAGGCGGGAAATACGACCCGCTTCGGCAAATCGGGTTGATACCGCAGCAAGAGGCGCACAAAGGCCTCGTGGCCCTGTCCCGCGGCATCACTGAGCGCTTCGGGGTCGTCCGCGAGTGCGGGGTTGGCCGCGAACATGGCGGCCGCCGTCTGGACGTCGCCCGAGTAACCTAGCAGATGCACGCCGCGGGCCGCGCCGTAGGAGCACAGCAAGTCGATCATCTGCTGGTCCGAGTTCGAGATGGCCCGGCTCAAGGCGTCCGCGGAACTCTCGACCTCCGGATTCGGGTTTGCTCCCTGCTCGAGCAGCAGTTTCGCGATCTCGTAGTGTTTGTTGGCGACGGCTGAATAGAGCGCATAACCCTGCGGCGCGATCCCCTCCTCGCGGAGATTCGGATCGGCGCCCTGCTCCAGCAGCAGTTTGACGATTTCAAGATGGCCCTTGGCGGCGGCATTTCTCAGCGGCGCACCGGAGCACGGATAATAGGCGACGTACTCAGAGACACGATTGGCGAGCGATGCGTCTTGAGCGAGCAGCTCCCCGACGCGCTGCAGATCGCCGATGTGGCACGCCGTGCAAATGTCACAATACGCCCCACGAGCACGGAGGTGCGCGAGGACTTGTGCCGGAGTCGTTGGCGTATCCGGCGGCACATCGCGCCAACCGCGATAGAGATAGTCGCCATTCGTCAGCTGAATCGGACGCGCGCCGTCGCAGCGTGCGGCGTTGATGTCCGCGCCGCGTGCCAGCAGTTCGTCAATGACGTCGATCTGCCGCGTCATCACGGCCCAATGGATGGGCTGATTCGATCGCCGGTCACCGATGTTCAGCAATTCCGGTGACGCATCCAGCAAGCTTTGCACCTTGACCAGGTCGCGCTCGCGAATTGTCGCGGCGATGGCTTCCCCCTTGGGTGAGGCATTCTGGATGCGGGCAAACATTGCCTCCAAGGATTTTTCCAGTTCGGAATAGCCACGGTCGCGACAGATGTCGAGGAGGCTGTCGTTCACCACAAGGCCGAACGGGTCGGGTCGGAACTCCAGCAGGAAGGCGGCAACTTCCGATTGGTGTTCGCGGACGGAGAAGTAAAGGGGCGTCCGATAGGCATGCTGACAGCGCACGAGCGAGGGGTCTTTGTCCACGAGCCGCTTGACGGTTTGCAGGTCACCCGCACGGCAAGCGCAGAACATCTCCCAAACGTCGCTGCCCGTTCCAGGAGACCACTTGAGCGAAGTGTTTTTCTTCAGTTCCTCGGGCGGGATCATCTGTTGAGCCTTTCGGCGGACCGGTGACAGCGCTATCGCCCACTTCCGCCTCTGGCGTTGCGGATGCACCGTGCATGAACGGCCCGTGCCTATTCGAATGGCACGCCGGTCCGCTTCGAGACTTCTCGCAGGTCGTCCACCACCGGGCCCAGCAACGGAATGCCCTCGACGCGGTTGATGGCTTCCGCGAGCCGCTCTGGGTCGCCGGGGATCAGCGGGCCGTCGGTTCCCGGGGCTGGCTTGGTCGCGCGGAACGTGCGAATCCAGTCGTCGACCTGACGCTTGAACTCCGTCGGGTCGATGAAGGCGCCGATCGAGAGCGCGCCGAAGAAGTGCCCGATCCCCTTCCCGACCTCACGCTCCTGCACCACCTTGAGCATGATGAACGGCGGTGTGAAGGGGCCCCAATTCGCCCCCGACAGCGGGCCGCAGAGCAGATCGACCATCGCCGACAGGCAATAGCCCTTGTGCCCGCCGCGGTCTTTGTCGGATCCCATCGGCAAGAGCGCTCCCCCCGTGTAGACGTCCTGGGGATTGGTGGTCGGACGCCCTTCTGAATCGACCGCCCAGCCAGCGGGAATTGGCTCTTGACGGCGGATCGCGTTCTCGACCTTGCCGAACGCGGCGGACGTCGTGGCCATATCGATGACGATCGGCGGCTCCTCGAGGGCCGGAAAGGCGACGGCGATCGGATTGGTGCCCAGCCTTCGCTGCGCTCCCCAGAGCGGCGCGACGATACTCGTCGTGTTGGTCATCGCGAACCCGATCAGGTCGCGCTTGAGGGCTTCGAGCGGGTAGTAACCGGCGATGCCGAAGTGGTTCGTGTTGCAAACGGCCACCCACCCTGCCCCGACACGCTCCGCCTTTTCCATCGCCAGTTCGTTGGCGCGCATCGAGACGGTCATCCCCAAGCCGGCGTCTCCGTCGATCGTCGCCGCTGCCGGCGTGTCGCGAACGATTCTGATATTGGGACGCGGATTGACGCGCCCCGATTCGATCAGATCGACGTAGCTCTTCATGCGGGCCACGCCGTGCGTGTCGATGCCGCGCAGGTCGGCAACGATCAGGATGTTGGCTGCCTGGTCAGCGTCCGTTCGGGAAATGCCGAACGATTCAAACACGCGCCGGCAAAACTCGTGCAGGCGCTCGGGAGCAAAGCGAGTCATGAAGGTTCCACTTGCTAGCGGTCGTCGGCGAGAAGATAGAAGATGTCCGTGCGGAGTTGAGTCACATCGTCCGTCCAGTGACCGTAGATTTCCCAGTTCGGGCCCGCGAACGTCCGTTTGTGATCAGCGGCCCATTGGCGGATTGCCTCATGCGCTTTACCGAGCTGATCGTAGGGTCCGATGTGCGCTGTCGTCGCGACTTCGCCGCCGGGAGTGGACGAACAAAACAGATCACCGGTACTCTGGAAGGGCGCCGCGACTTCCTGCCCGATCTCCATGTTGATCTCGCTATCGAGATAAACAGCGACATTGCGACCGCCTTTAATCCCGAGTTTCTTCACCAGGTTCCACGAGTCGCCGCACGCCTGCGGGACCACGGTCTTAAGGTCGCCGAGCTTCGCCTGCCGATGCACGCAGGCGATGGGCTGAGGTTCCACCTTCCGGTTCTCGATCGTGTAGCTCATGAGTGAATCTCCGCAGCGCGCGGAATGACCATGCGTGGCGCCGCGTACCAGAATACGCGATTCTCTGTCAACCGACGAGGATCGATTCGCCATCAATCTGTGTGGCGATTGCCTCCCGAGCGGCAGGCCGTTCGCCTTCCCTGACGGCTGGCGCACTGACTAAGATCGAGTGAACCGCGTGTTGCCCACGCGTCCCTACCGCTCTCGCCAATATCGCGCGAATTGGTGATTGCCGAAAATCTGCCGGATTGTCCCGCCGTCACCTGCCTTTAACCGAAAGAAGTGGATGCTGATGTCTGCCGTTGTCTCTGCTCATCGCGCGTTTGGTGTTGCCTTTGTCTTGACTGTCGCGCCGGCGCTCTCGGCCTTTGGGAGCGACTGGCCCACGTTTCGCGGCCCCGATCGGTCCGCCGTCTCGAAGGAAACCGGGCTGTTGGCGAAATGGCCGACAGGCGGGCCGCCGCTTGTTTGGAAGACGCGGGGGGCCGGACGCGGCTATGCCAGCTTGGCGATTGCCAGCAATCGCATCTTTACGCTGGGCGACAAACCTTCTGGCGCCAAAGACAAAGACGAGTACCTCGTTTGTTTCGATCGCGAAAGCGGCAAACGGCTCTGGAGCAAAAAGACCGGCGATCCCTGGGTTTCCGGCCAACCGACGTGGCAGAGTTCGCGCAGCACGCCCACGGTCGACGGCAGTGTCGTCTACGTCGTGACTCCGTTCGGCCAACTGTACTGCTTGGACACGGCCAATGGTCACGAGCGCTGGAGCAAGCACTTCAAGGGCGACTTTAACGGACGCAAGGGAGACAGCTGGGGCTACAGCGAATCGGTGCTCATCGACGGAGATCGCCTGATCTGCACGCCCGGCGGCCCCGACGCCACGATGGTGGCCCTCGACAAACAAAGCGGCTCGCTGATTTGGAAAGTCGTCCGCCCCGGCGACCGCGGCGCCGGGCACTCGTCGATCATGGTCTCCGAGATTGGCGGAACGAAAGTCTATGTTCAGACGACGGCGAGCGGCCCGCTCGGCGTACGCGCCGAAGATGGGAAGCTACTCTGGTCACATCCCGTCGACCCGACGCCAGCCGTCATTCCGACCCCCATCATCCGCGACGATCTGGCTTTCTTCTCGATCGGGTACAAGCGCGGCGGCATCCTCTTTCGGCAGGTGCCAACGGCCGGCGGCGGAGTCGGAGCCAAGGAGATCTATCCGCTCGATCCGCGGATGGGGAACAAACACGGCGGCGTGGTGCTGGTGGGCGATTACGTGTACGGCGACACCGAAGACTCGGGAGTCCCGTTCTGCGCCGAGCTGATGACGGGCAAAATCATGTGGAAGAAACGGGGCTCGGGCCGCGGCTCGGCGGCGATGGCGGCCGCCGACGGCCACCTTTATCTGCACTTCGCCAACGGCACGATGGTGCTGGCGCTCGCCTCACCGAAGTCTTACACCGAGGTTGGATCTTTCAAAGTTCCCGGCAGCGGCGAACGGCCGAGCTGGTCACATCCGGTGATCCTCGACGGCAAGCTCTATTTGCGCGAGCAGGATCAGGTCCTCTGCTACGACATTCGTGCGAAGGGAACCGATTCGCCGCTGGCTCATCGCTGAGGGCGATAAGTCCGCCGGTCTTTTTTTGGGTGGCACTGGCGGCTTGTCCGCCAGTGTTTATTTTGGGCGACGCAGTAAGCTCACTGGCGGACAAGCCGCCAGTGCCACCCAATGCGACTGCGACAATTGCCTTAAATGCCGCTGCCGCTGTCCGGCAGCAACCGATGATCCATCGTGAGGGCCGGGTCGTGGTCGCACGGTTTGCCGACGACCTTGGCTGGCACGCCGGCGACTGTGCAGTGGGGCTTTACCGAAGTCAGAACAACGCTGCCGGCCCCGATCTTTGCTCCCGTGCCTATTTCCACGTTTCCCAGGATCTTCGCCCCCGCTCCGATCAGCACGCCCACGCGAACTTTGGGATGCCGGTCGCCCGTTTCTTTGCCCGTCCCGCCGAGCGTGACGTCGTGCAGCATTGATACGTCGTTTTCGACGACGGCCGTTTCGCCGATTACGACGCCCGTGCCGTGATCGATCAGGATCCCCTGTCCGATGCGGGCCGCCGGATGGATGTCGACCGCGAACACCTGCGAGATGCGATTCTGCAGAAACAGTGCCAGCGAGCGGCGGTCCTGCGTCCAGAGCCAGTGGCCGACGCGATACGACTGCAGCGCCTGAAATCCCTTGAAATACAGAAACGGATGCGAATACGACGTCGATGCTGGGTCGCGCTCGCGAACGGCCCGCAGATCGGCGCGGATCGCCTCGCCAATTTGCGGCGACGACGACAAGGCTTCGTCGATCACCTCCCGGATGAGCATTTCGGACAGGCTGGGCCCGCCGAGCTTCCCGGCGAGGTGAAAGCTGAGGGCGTCTTCTAGCGTGTCGTGCCTGAGGATCGTCGCGTAGAGAAAGCTTGCCAGAATCGACTCACGGTCGACCTCGCGGTTGACTTCTTCCCGAATGGCCAGCCAAACCGGATCGTCCGCGCGATGGGCCCGCGGCAGTTTCTTTGTGCGCTTGTCCTGACGGTGATCGCTGGCGACTGGTCCCATATCCATGACTGTCCTCAATCGGAAATCGCGGGGGGCTTGCCGCCTGAATCATAGCAGCGCAGCCGCCAAACACAGAGGCGTTGGACAGACACGTCTGTCCACGCGACCGTTCGCGCGCTCTTCCAAGCTGCGAAGCACCCGCCAGCTGACGCTGGCGGCTCGCCGGGCGGGCGTGAGCCCGATGGTGCTTGTCTTTGTTCCGAATCGTTGCGCGTCCGCTACGGCATGACCAGCAACGTCACATGCGACGGGCGGTCATGGGAGTGGAACACGCGCTGCGTTGCCTTCTGGTAATCGGCGTCCCCCGCGCTGTAGATGTCGACGAACTTTTGCGGGTTCCGGTCGATGAGTGGAAACCAGCTCGATTGCACCTGGACCATAATCCGGTGGCCGCTGCGGAACGTGTGGCAGACGTCCTGCATGCTGAATTTGATTTCCGCCGGCTTGCCGGGCTCGAAGGCCTCGGGCTTTTCAAAACTCTTGCGGAACTTGCCGCGAAACACGTCGCCGCGGACGAGCTGCTGGTAACCCCCCATGCGGACGCCGGTCGGATTCGTCTTCGGATCCGGATAGTCGTTGGGGTAGACGTCGATCAGCTTGACGACCCAGTCCGAGTCGGTCCCCGTCGTCGAGACATTGAGGTCAACCGCGATCGGACCGGCAATGGTGACGTCGTCGTCAAGAACTCCCGTCTCATAAAACAACACGTCGGGACGTCGCGACGCGAACCGCTGGTCTGCCGTCATGTACTCCTGGGTCATTCGCGTGGTGGTCGTCTCCTGATAGGGGACCGGTCGCGACGGGTCGCTGACGTACTCGTCAGCTTCGTCGGCCGACTGCGAAGGGGAGACGCTCGACAACTTTCCTCCCGCGGCAAAGTAGTACGGGCGCGGCTGAGCCTGTTTGGGCGGCCAGCTCTCATACTTTCGCCAAAGGTTGGTCCCCGTCTCGAAGACCCAGGCCTTCGGATGCTCGTACTTGCTTGGATCTTTGCCCTTGAGGTGGTGTTCGAAGAACGGGAACTCGATTTTCTCCTGATAGAACTCGGCTGTCGGCGCGTTGAATTGCACCTCGCCCAGCTTCGAACCCTCGCCGCGGGACCACCCGCCGTGCACCCACGGGCCCATCACGATGCGATTGTCGGTCGCGGGCGAATTATTGAGGAGCTTGCGATAGACCTCGAGCGCGCCGAACAGGTTCTCGGCGTCGTACCAACCGCCGACCGTCATCACGGCCGGCTTGATGTTTTTGATGTGGGCTCGAATATTCCGGGCCTTCCACCAGTCGTCGTAGTTCCCGTGTTGGCAGACCTCTTTCAGGTAGGCCGTTTCACCCTTGAAGAATTTGTCGCTCGCTTTGCTCAGCGGGCCAAAGTGGAGGAACAAGTCGTATCCATCCGGCGTTTGGTACTCGAACGTCGCATCGAACTTCTTAACGGGGGCGGGACGCGGCCGGTCGAAGAACGGCAGGAAATTGAGCATGTGAGCGATCTGCAGCGCCCCGTTGTGATGCCAGTCGTCACCGATGAACCAGTCGGTGACGGGTGCTTGCGGTGAGGCCGCCACCAGAGCCGGGTGTGCGTCGATCATGCCGGTGACGGTGTAGAACCCGGGGTAAGAAATGCCCCACTGCCCGACCTTGCCGTTGTGGTTGGGGACGTGCTTGATCACCCAGTCGATCGTGTCGTAGGTGTCGCTCGATTCGTCGATGTCAGTCGGCTTTTTCTTGTCCGCGATATAGGGACGCATGTTGACGTACTCGCCCTCGGACATCATCCGCCCCCGCACGTCCTGCAGGACGAAAATGTAGCCCGACTTGTCGAAAAACTTCGACGGTCCGAGTCGATCCCGATACTCATCGGCTCCATACGGGGCGACGCTGTACGGCGTTCGGTTCAACATGATCGGGTACTTGTGGCTGTCGTCCTTGGGGACGTAGACGGCAGTGAAGAGCCGTTTGCCGTCGCGCATCGGAATGCGGTATTCGTACTTTGTGTACTTGGCCTTGATGTCGGCCAGTTGTTTTTCGTCGACTTCCCGCCGGCGCTGGGCGAATGCGGGGGTCGCGAGCGTCGCCACCGCGAGTAGCGCGGCCGTGGCGAGGCGAAACAAGCTAAATCGGCGGGTTGAGACCTGTTCACGAACGGACTGCATGAGGTCGATTCTCCAGAGGTTAAACGTTCAGCATATCGCATCGTGCGGGCCTGTTGTCGTCAAAAACTGCCGCAAACGGCCCGCCGCTCGCCGAGCATCTCTCTTCGTCCCCTTCTCCACTTCTTAATGTGCCGGCGCGAAATTGGTGTTGCGGATTCGTCGGTTGCAACCAAAATACGCGCCCTCAGTGGGTTGATCCACTGCTCGGCAACCGAATCACGGACGATTCATGCTCAGCGACTCAATTTCCAGAGCAAACGGCGGCACGTGGTCGTTCCGGCTCGAGCGCGCGGTGCTGTCGGTCAACCGGCGACCTCGCGTGTGGCTGGGCCTGCTCGTGTTGCTGTTGATGGCCCAAGTCCGACCTTGGTGGATTCCGCAACCCGATAGTCGCTCGTACATGTCGATGGCACGCAGCCTGGCCGAGCAGGGCCGGATGCTGAATTTAGGTCGCGAACACCTTTGGTACTTCCCTGGCTATTCGCTGCTCTTGAGCCCGTTGTATCTGGTTTCCGAGCACCCCTATTTGTTGATCTCCGCCTTTCAATGGACCGCCACCGCCCTGTTGATGCTGGGCGTCTATCAGTGGGCCCGGTCGGTCGTGCCACAATGGGCGGTGTGGATTGCCGCCCTAAGCGTCGTGAACGCGGGCGTCTGGTTTCACGCGGCTCGGGTGTTGAGCGAAATGCCGTTCATGTGCGCGCTCGTCTGGTCAGCCAATGCCGGAATTGCCGCTTCGCGCAGCCGCTCGCTCGGCCGGACATTGTTGTTGACGACCGCCGCGTCAGCGCTCTTGGCGCTGACCTGTCTCATTCGTCCCGCTGGGATGATGCTGGTTGCCGGATTCGGGCTGAGCCTGGCGTTCCAGGCGCTGCGACACCGCGTGACGTGGGCGCGGGCCGTGTCGGTGACGCTAGCGATGGGTGTGCCGGCGGCGGTCTGCGTGGTCGGCTTCATGCGGATGGAGCAGGCAACCGCCACCCAGGAGAGCGCTCGCACCTATTTGAGCAACTTTGGCGACTCGGCTCGCAGTCCGCTGGCTTCGTATCTCGAGGGTGTGAGGCTGGCGGTTCGCGACAGCGGACGCGTCGTCGTTCCTGGGATGTTCAAGTCCTACAATGAGACGGGTTGGCTGGACCCCAATCTCCTCATCTATGCGCCGGTTTGCGTCGGTTTGGCCTGGGCCTGGTGGCGGCTTGCGCGCCAAACGGCCGATCCGCTGCTACTCGGCGTGCCTTTCTATATGCTGCTGCACGTAGTTTATCCGTATGAGGCCGGCGCCCGGTTTTTCGTTCCGCTGGTCCCCGTTTTTGTGGCGAGCCTCGCGTTTCTGGTGAAGCCCGAGGACAAGCGGCGGGTCTTCGCGGGCATCGCGTTTTGTGCCGCGCACATGCTGATCGCGGTGACTTATTGGCTCGCCGTCGATAGTCCGCGAGCGGCTGCCGAGACCCTGCGAGGGAACGAAATCGCCGCGCTCTGCCAACAGATCAGTGTTGGAACCCGACAAGTCGGAGCTGTTCATCTTTCCGACAACGAGGTTCTCATGCTGGAACTCCAGCTCGATCGCCCCGTCACGGTGCGGAAGCCCGAAGCGTTGCCGGCAGGCGATGAATGGCTCGTCTCGGGTGGACGCTCGGAACCGGGCTCAGCCTATCGGCTGACGGCAACAACTCCGTCCTACATGCTCACACGCCGTGAAACTGCCATTCCGCATCGGGCTCCGCTCGCACAGTGAGTCGCGAGGCGAGCCGCTGGCGTGAGCCGGCGGGTGCTTTCCCTCTTCCCTCTCTCGAACTCGGCCGACGCGGCGCGTGAAGATCAGACAAGCACCAGAGGGCTTACGCCCTACGCTCGCGTGGGCGCAATCACGGCGAACGCCGAACCAAGGCCAAACGTCGCGCCTCGCTAATCGACGACCTCAGCCGGGATCACTGGGTGGGCCGCGAGGAACACCGGGCAATGCGCGTGCGCGAGCACATAGCTCATCTCGCGGTCGCACAGCCGGCCTTTTTCGATTGGCCGCTCCTGTGAGAGCGGGAGAATGATCAATTCGTAGTGCCCGTCGCGTGCCAGCCGCACGACTTCTGCCCCGTAGTTTCCGCCGAGGGTTCGGACGTGAATTTCTCGGCCCAAGCTGTGGGCGCGTTCCTGGTCCCGCTGGAGGACGCCGTTGCCCGGCACGGCCGATTCCTCGGGCGGCGGAACGGCAGCCACGTCGAGTGCGACCTTCGCATCGAGCATGGTCAGCACCCAGAAGAATGTATCGCTGCTGACCGACGTGCAGTCATGAATCAATAGAACCTTGTCGATGCCAAGACCGGCCGCCCGCAGATCGGCCGCCGTGCGCGCGTGCCGCTCGCTGAACTTGGGGATCCGGTTGCCTCCTTCGACGTCGAAATAGACGTCGCGGTCGCGGCTCAACACGCGGACAGTGAGCCCGGGGGGACGGCCGTCGTGCAGGCTGATCCAATA
>DASZIA010000350.1:0-2193 GCA_035949535.1 Planctomycetaceae bacterium
CCCAAACCAATCGGTGGGCCGGCGCTCGCTGGCGCGAGCTTGTCCCACCCTACAAAATCTTACTTAACGACCAGGATCTGCACGTTCCCCTCACGGCGAAGAACGTTCACGCCGACGTCCTGGTCATGACGCACGACCAAGAGATCCACGCTCCCCCCCGCGACTTGCAGATTGTGGATCCGCAATTCTTCCAGAAAGTTGGGCAGCGTCGGTCGCGTCAGGCTGAGGTGGGCCTCGGGTCCGTTGATCTCCAGGCCCAGTGCGGCTTGAAGCAACAGGAAGACTGAGGCAGCCGACCAGGCTTGAGGCGAGCACGCCACTGGATAAAGGACCGGTCCGGCCCCGGGATCTTTCACAAAGCCGCAAAAGAGCTCAGGCATTCGCTGCAGTTCGAAGTAGAGGCCGCTCTGAAAGAGCCCCGTCAGGATCCGCAGGGCCCGCTCCTGGTGCCCATAGCGCGAAAGTCCGTACGCGATGAGCGCGTTATCGTGCGGCCAGATCGACCCATTGTGATAGCTCATCGGGTTGTAGCGCGCCTCGGTCGAGGCCACAGTGCGGACTCCCCAACCCGAGAACGACTCCGGCGCGAGCAATGTCCGGGCCAAGAGATCCGCCCGCGCCGGCTCTGCAATACCAGTGAACAGACACTGGCCCGCATTCGACGTGCGAACTTTGCAGGGACGCTTTTGTCCGTCGAGCGCGATGGCATACGTTCCCAGGTC
Organism: Planctomycetaceae bacterium; assembly: GCA_035949535.1. Lineage (GTDB taxonomy): Bacteria > Planctomycetota > Planctomycetia > Planctomycetales > Planctomycetaceae > DASPSM01. Next base: position 723 of record DASZIA010000350.1, read on the forward strand.
ATCACACCAAAAGGCGCGGTCGAACCGCTGCCGCATCGCTTCCGAGCGTCCGGCGAGTTTCGCCGCCTCTCGTGGATGTCCGAGAGCAGCCGCCAGGGCCGAGGCCGCGCGCCAGGCCGCATAGACATAGCCCTGTACTTCGCACAGCGCGATCGGTCCCTCGGCGAGCGTGCCGTCCGCGTGAAAGACCGCGTCGTCCGAGTCCTTCCACCCTTGGTGCACCAGGCCGTCGGGCGATTGCCGATGGTATTCGATGAACCCATCGCCGTCCGGATCGCCGTACTTGTCGATCCATCCCAGCGCCGCTTCGATGTGCGGCCAGAGCGATTCGATGAACGCCCGGTCGGCGGTCCGCTCGTAATAGGCGCCCGCCAACAGCACGAACAGCGGCGTCGCATCGACGCTGCCGTAGTACCTGCCGAAGGGCATTTCCTTCACCGCGGCCATTTCGCCTCGACGGGTTTCGTGCAGGATTTTCCCGGGCTCGGCATCCTGCTCGGGAATGACCTCGGTGGCCTGCGTCGAGGCGAGATAGGCGAGCACGCCCTTCGACAGCCCCGGTCGCATCCACAGGCACTCGAGGGCCGTAATGATTCCGTCGCGTCCGAACGGAGTGTTGAACCAAGGAATGCCGGCGTACGGATAGGGGCCGGTCGGCAGCTCGGTCGTCAGCATGTGCAGATCGGCGACGGCCCGACTGATCCAGGCGTTGACCTGGCTGTTGGAAGTCCCCAGGTGGCAGGACCACGCGGAAAACCGTTCGAGGTCGGCCTCGAGCTCCGCACGGGCCTCTTCGAGCCGCAAAACGCGTTGCGGCTGGCCGTCGATCTCGCAGGCGACCGACATTGCCAGCGTCGTCTCTTGCTGCGGCTTAAGGATCAGTTCGATTTGTGCCGACGAGGATGTCAGCCGCGTCGGCGCGCGGTCGAACCGCAACCGGCTCTTGCGGACGACCCCATCGAGGCCGCGATACGAAAGGACTACGGTGTCGCCTTCGACGAGGGGTGGAAGATCGTCACCGCGCGCTTTGCGCCGCATGCCGCGGATCTCGAAGATGTCGGCGAAGTCAGCGGTAAAATGGAGTCCGAGCGACGTCTCGACCGGTTCCAGTCCGTAGTTGCGGATTTCGAGCTGCTGATAACAGACGCTGTTCCAAAGGAACCGCGTCAGCAAGACCTCGAGCGTGCCGAGCGGAAGCCGCACGAGGCGCTCGTCGAGAAAGTCGGGGTTCGTCAGCGAGACGCGGAGCTGATCGTTCTCGTCGCGGACCGTCGAACTCAAAAAGAAGGGGCGCCCGCCTTCCAGGTCCAGGAGCAGGCCGGATAAGAATCGCGTGCCGTCGTGAAAGAGCCCTTCTTCGCCGAGCCCCTCGGGCTTGATGTCGCCGTAGTGATCGAAGACGCCGAAGGTGTCGCCGTGCTTGAGGACGCGAGTCCTTTCGTCGGCCAGGCTCGACGCGGCCAGAATGCGA
>DASZIA010000351.1:0-3118 GCA_035949535.1 Planctomycetaceae bacterium
GGGAACCTCGGTGCGAGAACTCCCCGGCGTCCGCTGCGTGGCGCTCGTGCACAAGGGGCCGTACGATCAAATGGGCCGCTCGTACGCCAAGGTTCTCAAATGGATCAAGGAGCGAAACTACGAAGTCGTGCTGCCGACGCGCGAGGTATACCTCAAGGGGCCAGGGATGATCTTCCGCGGCAATCCCAAGAACTACATCACGGAGATTCAGATTCCCGTGGAAATCATGATCGGGAACTAAATGTGCGAGCGTCCGCGGCTGGGCTTCCGCCTGCGGCGGACGTCACGTCTGTCAACCCGTTCCATCGCTGGCGAGAGCCGGGGAAGAAATTTAACCAGACGGACAGAAAGTTGCCTCTTCAGAGCGCAGGGATGCAAGGCCCCGTCAGGCTGTTCCCAAGTTTACTCCGGTCTCGACGGATGTCAGCTTGCGCGCCAATCAGGCGCCGTGGCTTGGCACGGCACCTGCGTGACCAGGAGACAAGTTGTCGCAAGGCATCCGACGCGAAATGTGAATGGGGCCTTGCTGGCGTTTGAGGAGGCAATGTCAATGAACGACGTCTTACGGCAGATTCATTTCACGGCCGCGAGCCCGGCCAACGAAGTCCGGGTTGTCAAGCCCTTCGAGTTCGACGAGCGTACAGCGCAGACGACCGGAATGCGGCGCCTCGCTGCAATTTCTCACAGCCGAGTGGGGTCGGAAGCGTTGTGGGCCGGCGTCATGCTTGCCGAACCGAACACGGCAAGCTCCGTGCACCATCACGGTCACCTGGAGACGGTTTGTACGTGCTCTCCGGCGAGAGCAAAGTTCGCTGGGGCAACTGTCTGGAGCACGAGGTCGATCTCGAAGCCGGCGACTTCGTGTTCATTCCACCTTACATGCCGCACCAGGAGATCAATCCGTCGCACGTCCATCCGACACAATGGGTTGTCGTACGGAGCGGTCCGGAAGCCATCGCTGTCGAACTGACGAAGGCTCCCGACGGAAAATACGTCGAAGGCAGCACGCGTGCGAATGAATCGTCGGCCGCTAGCCGGATTGGTACGCAGAATGCCCAACAATGACCCTCGCCGGAAACAAGAAGACGATCGCACGCTCACTTTCACGAAGGGAGAATGACATGTCCAACCTGGCGGATTTACGCGTTGCCGTACTGGCTACCGATGGTGTCGAGGAGCCGGAATTGACCGAGCCGGTGAAAGCGCTTCGGGATGCGGGGGCGCGGGTGACCATCGTGTCGCTCAAGCCCGGACAGATCCAGGCGGTTCGCAACGACCTCGACAAGACGGTCAAAATTGATGTCGATCGCACGGTCACGGAACTCAGCACAGAGGAGTTCGACGCGGTTCATCTCCCCGGCGGCACGGTGAATGCCGACCGGATGCGCGTGGTGCGGGAGGTGCAATCGTTCCTTCGGGCAATGCAGGAGGCGGGCAAACCGATTTCCGCCATCTGCCACGCTCCCTGGGAGCTTGTCTCCGCGGGACTAGTGCGCGGGCGAACGCTGACAAGCTATCACTCCGTGCAGGACGACATTCGCAACGCCGGCGGCAATTGGCTGGATCGCGAAGTTGTTGAGGATGGCAACTGGGTTACGAGCCGTCACCCCGGCGACTTGCCGGCGTTCAACCGGGCCATGCTCGCTCTCTTTTCACAAAGCGCGGTTGCCGGCGGCAAATAGCCTGGCCCTTCGCGCAAGCCTCCTTTGAATCGCGGAAGCTCGAAGCAATACGAAAGCGAGGTTCCAATGGAACGGCGAGAGTTCCTCACGGCGCTGGCGGCCGGCGGAGCCGCGCCTCTCATCAGCGGCACCGATTCGGCCACGGCGGACAACCAGACCAGTCGCGAAGAGACGGACCGCGGCGACATGCGTTACCGCAAGCTGGGACGTACCGGAGTGGAAGTGTCCCTCCTCGGGCTGGGTGGCCACCACATCGGACGGCAAACAGAGGAGAAAGAGAGCATCGCGATCATTCGGGCGGCCATCGATGCCGGCATCTCGTTCATGGACAACTCGTGGGACTACCATGATGGTCTCAGCGAGATCCGCATGGGCAAGGCCCTGAAGGATGGGTACCGCGAGAAGGTTTTCCTGATGACCAAGATCGACGGCCGGACAAAAAAGGCGGCCGCCGAGCAGCTCGACGAGTCTCTTCGTCGGTTGCAGACCGATGTCATCGATCTGATTCAGCACCACGAAGTTCTTCGGATGGAAGACCCTGACCGCATTTTTGCCGAAGGCGGAGCACAGGAGGCCCTCGCCGCAGCGAGGAAGGCAGGCAAGGTCCGCTTCATTGGCTTCACTGGTCACAAGGACCCGCTCGTGCACCTGCGGATGCTCGAGGTGGCCGTGACGCATGGCTTCCGTTTTGACACGGTGCAGATGCCTCTCAACGTGCTGGACGCCCACTTCCGCAGCTTCGGGAAGCACGTTCTGCCGGTTCTCGTGCGCGAACAGATCGGCGTGCTCGGCATGAAGCCGATGGGCGATGGACTCGTTCTGAAAAGCAAGACAGTGAGTCCTATCGAGTGTCTCCATTACGCGATGAGCTTACCCACCTCGACCGTCATTTCCGGTATCGACAGCATGCAGATCCTGAAGCAGGACCTCGAGGCGGTCAAAACATTTCGGCCACTGACGGAGCAACAGATGGATGATCTGCTAGCCCGCACCGCCCAAGTGGCGGCCACCGGCCGGTTCGAACGTTTTAAGACGACCAACGGCTTCGACGGCACAGCCAAGCACCCCGAGTGGCTGGGAACGCCTGACGAAGGCCCCGGCTAGCGCGCGACGGGGGTGGCTGGGCTCGACCGAGCCCGTCCGCCGAAAGATCGACCCCGGAGTGAGGCTTGGCCTTGCTGTAATAAGTTGAGAATCGATTTTCGCCGGGTTTAAGGCAGTGGGCCAAGAAACCTTCAGTGGCACTGCCTTTTCTTGCGAAGTTCGTGGGCGATGAGTGCCGATAATGAGGATTACGAAGATTGGGCGATGTTTCACTCGTTGCAATCCGCCTTTCTGGAGCCCGAATGGTGCACACAGCACCGTTCCATCGCCCTCGCTCCCTCCTGCTGGCCCTGATTTTCATCGCCGGTCCGGCCGTCGCGTTTGCGCAAACC
>DASZIA010000352.1:0-47263 GCA_035949535.1 Planctomycetaceae bacterium
GGGCTCTCTAAACTTGACCCTCGACCGCATCGGGAGATGCGGCGATCGGGGGACATCACCGCTCACGCGGTTTGGGGGCCTGTTTCCGCGGATCGCCTTAGACTGTCGCGGCTGACGGAACATGGCCCGCGGCATGGCTGCCCGACCCATGGCGCTTGCCCGTTGCCAGACGGGAAGCGATGGAGCGCACGGGACCACCGCGAACAATCGAGAGGTCCTTGATGGCAACCGGCGATATCGAGATCACGTCCGTCCCTGATGGTGCGGACGTTGGTGCGACGGGCCCGGATCCGGGAACCGCTCTTTCTACCTACGTCGCGCCGCGAACACCCCCAAAAGCCAGCCCGCTCGCTCCCAGAGAACGTGAGCCGCTGATCAAATCCACCCTTCGCAAGCGGTGGTGGCTCTTGGGGATTTGTTGCATCGTGGCCCTCGGCCCGGCTTATTTCGCCGGCCATCAGTTCGCCACGATGTCCTACAAAATCAAGGGAGAGCTCGAATATCACGGCCTGCCCGAAATGGCTAGGACTTCTGCCTACAACATGGAGCCGGTTGAGGCGCATGCCGAGCTGCTTCAGTCGCCCGCCTTTTTGCTGACGGTGATCGAGAAACGCAACATGGCCCACGAACTCGACGTGTTGGGCCTGACGAACAGTCTCGACGTGACTGCCGATAGCCGGTCCAAGATGATCACGCTGAATTTGAGTTCCAGCGACCTGGTGAAGGGCAAGGAACTGCTCGACGACTTGATGGAGATGTACGTCCAAAGGGCCGTTGAGGATCGCCGTAACCGCGCGACCGATCACGTCCGGCACGCGGAGGAAGAGTTGTTTCGGGCGGAAGCCAATGAAGACAATTGCCGCAAGCTGCTGCGCAATTACAGCGAAAAGATGGTCAGTACCGAATTCGAGCAGGTTTCGATTCCCGACACACTGCGCCAGTACACCTCCGCGTACAACGCCGCGGTCCTGGCGCAGACCAGCTTCAAGACCCAGATTCAGGAATACAACGCCTCCCGCGCAGCCGAGACTAAAGATCTCAATCGTAAGTTGATCGAGGCCAAGCTCAGCAACGTGAAATCGCATCTCGAAAAATACGACGCCGGCAGCCAGCCGCACGCCGTACTGTCGCGCGTGAGCCGCGAACTCGAGGCTGTAGCCAAGACCGCTGCGAATTACGACTCGCCCGTCAAGTTCAAGGAACAAGTCGACGCTGTCGGCAAGAACTTGACGTCGTACCCCTGGCTGAATCAGTACATCACGCCCGACATGAGCGACCAGTCGACGCAGATCGACAAAATGACCGAGGAGGGGAAGAAGGCCGAGCTTGGGCTGAAGACCACTTCGGACGAAGTCGCCGACCTCAAGGCCAAGATCGACGAAACGAAGAAGAAGCTCGAAGCGGCGAACAACGCCATGCGGCCGCAACTGGAAGAGCGGAAGGCCTTTCAGGACGACTTGGCGGGCGCAACCGCCAACAAACAGCTCGTCCGCTCGCAGCTTCAGGCGCTGCGGCAGATCAAGGCCAGCCCGGTCAAGGAATTGTCGATTGTTTGCAAAGCGACCTGGGATGGAAAGCCCACGACGACTTTCAAAAAGTTGTTCGCGTTGGCGTTCATGGGAGTCAGCCTCGTACTCGTGGCACCTGTATTCGGCGCCGAGTATTACCTGTCTCGCGAAAGCCCAGCAGACGAAACGGCTCGCCGCTTCGGGTTGCCGCTCTTGAGCCGCGGAGCCTTGAGCAGCCGCCTCAAGCGCCACAAGTCCGGCGAATTCGCGCTTTCGCGCTCGAACGACGATGGTGAGGATTCACTTCGCCTGCTCGCATTGCGGATTCAGCAGTCGTTGCGGCGGCCCGGCGCGGTAATTGTCTTCAGTCCGCTGGAGCACAACGAATCGCCGATCAGCTTGATCTGCAAACTAGCCGTCTGTTTTGCGGAGCGAGAGGAGCTGGTGCTCGTCGTCGATGCCGGGGCGACACTCGCGGAGAGCCGCTCCACTCTGTCCACGCTGTTTCACGGAACGCCCCACCGCACGGCCGACGGACGGCCGCTCGATCCGACGCTCGTTGACGGCTCGGCTGAGGCGCCAATGGCGACGTTCGGGATCTCGGACTTTCTGTGCAACGAAGAGCTCGAGATCGGCGACCTCGTGCTGCATACGAAGTACACGCGGGTGGACTGCATTCACGGCGGAGTCTGTCCACCGCCGCGGGAAGGGCTCGCCTCGCGAAGGATCACCGACCTGCTGGAGCTGTCGCGCGGTCGTTATTCGATGATCCTTGTTGCCGGCCCTTCGACGCGAAATCAAACCGACGTGCAGCTGCTCGCGGCGCGGGCCGACGGCATGCTCTTTACAGTCGCCCCCAACACGCCGATCTCCAATCGCGGGCACGAAGTCATCCAAGACTTGATCGATCTGGACGCACCCGTGATGGGGCTGATCGGTTGACGCGCCGGCGCTTGCCCACCGACTACCGCGGAATTGCCAAGCGATGTTGTGGATTACGGCTGGCTTGACGGCAATCGCGGCGCTCGTCGCCTTGCCCGCGCTCGTCATCGCTGCGCAGGTGATTGTGGCCTCGTTGCCGAGCGTGGGCTCCGCGCGTCGGCCGCACGCTGATCAAATCACATCAGATCGATCCCCCAGACCGGCTGTTTGCGTGTTGGTGCCGGCGCATAATGAGGTGCTTGGAATCCGCGATACGATCGAGTCAATCTCCGCGCAGACATCGCCGGGCGACCGCGTCGTGGTGATTGCGGACAACTGCACCGACGAAACGGCTCGAGTCGCCCGCGATTGCGGCACCGAAGTTGTCGAGCGCAGGGACGTCGCGCAACGCGGCAAGGGCTTTGCGCTGCGGGCCGGCCTGGCTCATCTCGCGTCAGGGCGGCCGCCGGAATACGTTGTGGTGGTGGACGCGGATTGCCGGCTCCAGCCTGGCTGCCTCGATGCGTTGGTGGCCCACGCGGCGACAACCGGTCGGCCGGCACAAGCCTGCTATTTGATGAAACCTCCCGCTACTCCACGAGCGGTTGACGTCGTCTCGGCCTTGGCGGTCCTCGTCAAAAACCGTGTGCGGCCGCTGGCCATGGCCCGCTTGGGATTTCCCTGCCTCATCACAGGTTCCGGCTGCGCTTTCCCCTGGGCGGCGCTCCAGGCGCACTCGTTCGACGGTGGCAATATCGTCGAGGACATGCAGCTGGCGATCGATCTCGCTTTGGCCGGATCACCGCCATCCTATTGCGACGAAGCCGTATTGTTCGCCGCCCTTCCCGATCGCCCCGCAGCCTTCGTCAGCCAGCGACGGCGATGGGAGCACGGCCATCTCAGGACCGTTGGGAGTCAAGTGCCACGCCTCGCACTTGCATTCCTCAGGACTGGCCGGGTCGATCTGGCCGCGATGCTCATCGATCTTGCCGTTCCACCGCTCTCGCTCGTGGTAGCGCTCAACACCGTGATGGTATTTGCCGGTTTGGTGGCAGTCGCATTGGGTGGAGGCTGGGTGCCTGCCGCAATCAGTGCTGCGGCCCTCGGTTTGTTGTCTGGATCGGTCGGAATGGCATGGTGGCGGTTCGCGCGGGACTGGATGCCGTTTCGATTTCTGCTGAGCGTTCCCATCTATGTGCTGACGAAGCTCCCGCTCTACACATCGTTTATCTTCCGTCGCGAGAGCACTTGGATCCGCACCGCCCGCGGCTCGCAAGCCTCGTCCGATGAAGCTTCATTTGCCGATGCAAAAGCGGCTGAAAATCCGATCGAGGATGTCGTCGGTGTAAACCGTCCCAAGCACGCGTCCCAGGTGCTCTAGAGATTCGCGCAGCTCCATCGCAACAATCTCATCGCCGCTTGCCGACTCTGCTGCCTCCGCGGCACGCCCAAGCGCTTCGCGACAGCTTGTCAGGCTATCGCGACATCGGGCGGCCGTTGTGCCGACAATTTCTGCGCTGTCCGACGGCGAACCGCCGAGGAGGTGCGTGCAGCGGTCAACAAGCTCCGCCAGGCCTCTCCCGGTTTTTGCGCTCACGAAAACCGCAGTCGCATCACAATCGGTTCGAGTAGCCCCCTCGACCAGGTCGGCCTTAGTTTCGACGATCAAAGAAAGGCGCCCCCCGCCAATCTGCCGGTTTCGAATCGAGACATCCTGCAGTCGCTGTGACGCCTTGAAATTAGCGGGCAAGCACCAAAGGATCAGATCCGCGTGTTCCCGTTGTTGGGCACCGAGCTCCTGAGACAGGTCAATCCAATCATCGTTTGCGGCCGGACGGAGGTTCGCGTCGGGACGCTTGACCGAACCGACTTCCCAACCCGGAGTGTCGATCAGCTCGATGGCCAGGCCCGACCAGTCGAGAACGCCGCTCAAATAATCCCGAGTGGTGCCTGCGATCGGCGAGACCAGCGCGGCATCGCGTGAGAGAAGTGCGTTAAACAGCGTACTCTTTCCAGCATTCGGCAACCCGGCCAGAACCACGCGACGTCGTCCCAACGATTGGGCTCGCGCTTGGCACTGCCGCAACAGTTGCTCGGTCGCGCCTTCAGACCGGCGAATGCGCAGCATCAGTTCTTGTCGCGAGACGAATTGAATGCCGTCCTCGACGAAGTCGAGGCCCGCCTCCAAATCGGCCAACAGATCGAGCAATTCACTCCGCACCTGCGTCATGCGTCCCGAAATGCCTCCCGCCACCTGACGCAGCGCGACTCGTAGTGCATCGTCGCACGACGCGTCGATCACGCCGAGCACGGCTTCGGCTTGAAGGAGATCCATTCGCCCCGCGAGGAAGGCCCGCAAGGTGAATTCTCCCGGATGGGCAGGTCGGACCCCGGCCGCAAATACGCGAGCCAGAATCGCTTCCAAGAGTGGCGGCGATCCGGGCGCGTGAATCTCGGCGATCGGCTGGCCCGTATAACTGCGGGCGTTCGGCCAGGCGTAGACCGTCACTTCGAGCGGCGACCGCAGTCCGTCGAAAAGCAGCCCTCCCGCATGGCAACCCGCTTGACGGGCCGACTTCCAACGCACAACGTCGACGGGCTCAAACCAGCTGGCAAGGCAGCTGAGCGCAGCCGGCCCGCTGATGCGGATGACTCCCCGCGCCGCCGGCCCTGTCGCAGAGGCCAGCGCGCCGATTGTGTCGCCGAGTTGAAACTGTGCGCCGGACAAAATCCGATTTCCTGCCGTGAACGCGAGGATCGACGAGGGCCACCTCTGAGAGACGGCCGCTCCCGCGCTATCTTCCGTCAGGCCGCGCCAAAACGCAAAGTGCTCGAGTCGAGCATCGGTCGTGACTGTTGAAAACCCGGAACGACTTCGAGACCGGCAGCCCGGAATCCATCGGAATCTGGCCGCCCGAGAGTGAGGGAGATGCGGGATTCTCCAATCGTGCGTAAAGAATCGGTTATTTGACGACTCGAAGTGAGCAGTCGTTCATTGACAGCCCGCCGCTCTGGCATAGGTTTTTTCGCCGCCTGATCCGCTCACCGCGTGCTACACCCGACCAGCTCAATGGTTATCCCGCCCGTTCAAGCCCTGAATCGGTAGCGTGTCATGAAAGTCTTGATTGTCGACGACACGACGCTCGTGCGCGTGGTGCTCCGGCGGTGGTGCCTCACGCTCGGATTGCAGAACGAAGACATCGTCGAGGCGGAGAACGGCCAGGCGGCTCTGAACCGATTTTTTACCTGCTCGCCCGATGCCGTGATTACTGATTGGAGCATGCCCGTCATGGACGGATTGACGCTTGTGAAGGAGATTCGCAAGCAGAATTCGAGTGTGCCCATCGTCATGGTCACGTCGCAGGCCGAGCGACAACACGTCATTGCGGCGATCCAGGCGGGCGCGAACGACTATCTCGTGAAGCCGTTTTCCCCGGCCGAGGTTAAGAAAAAGCTAATGGCGCTCATCACCACCCACGCGAGCTGATACCAATCGAAGGGCTTGACCTCCTTATGGACGGATTTGCCTCCAAAGCGTTTCAAAAAGCCGAGCCACCGGGCGCGGTTGAACTCCATGGCCCGATCACTGGTCGCGACGCTTCCTTCCCAGCTGGAGACGGCCGATCGGGCCGAGCGTTCGATCGCCAAGCGGTGCTTGAGCAGGCGGATGGAGACGAAGAGTTTGTCGCGGAAGTGATCGGTCTGTTCCTCGATGATGCCCCGGGTCGGATGGCGGAAATCCGCCAGGCGGTCCAGCAGTGCGACGCAAAGCACCTGACGGCGACGGCTCATGCACTCAAAGGGTCGGCCGGTTGTTTGAGCGCAGGAGCGGCGATGGCTGCCGCATTTCGCCTGGAGGCGATCGGCAAGAGCGGCGATCTGGCCGACGCAACCGAGGCTCTGATGGACCTCGAGCAAGAAGTGCATCTTCTCCTCGAGGTGCTTTCAGCTCAAATCGGGTAGCGCGCCGATTCGGCGGGAAGGAGAAGGCCAATGGCGACGGTTTGTCTCGCGCGTCAGCCGATCTTCGGTCGCGATCTCAAAGTCATTGCTTACGAGCTCCTCTTTCGCAACAGCGAGGAAGCAAACAAAGCGTCGGTTAGCGAAGCCGATGACGCCACTAGCCACGTCTTGCTCAACACGCTCGTGGAGATCGGGCTCAACAACGTCGTTGGAACGCAGAGCGCGTTCGTCAATTTTTCGTCGAGCTTCATCCAGAGCGGTGATTGCAACGCTCTGCCCGCCGATCGGATCATGCTGGAACTACTGGAAGGCGCTGAGCCCACCGATGCGCTCGTGACAGCTTTGAAAGGGCTGATCGACTCCGGATTTCGCGTGGCGCTGGATGACTTCGTCTATCTTCCGGGATACGAGCGGCTGTTGAGTCTGGCCTCGATCGTCAAGATGGACCTCCGAGGCGACCAGAACACGTTTCGCACCGAGGTCAATTGGCTCAAGCAGTTCCCCGTCACGCTGTTGGCTGAAAAAGTCGAGACGCACGAAGAATTCGATCGCTGTCGCGAACTGGGGTTCAGTCTGTTCCAGGGTTATTTCTTCGCGCGGCCACGACTGGTCACGGGCCGGCGGACACCGTCGGACCGACTCACGACGCTGCGCCTGATCGCGAGCTTGAATGCTCCCAACATGTCGCTCAAAGAGGTGGAGTCGCTGATCGTGCGCGAGCCCGTCCTCGCACAAAAGCTCCTTAAGTTCATCAATTCGACCCACGTCGGACTGCGCGTTCCTGTGAATTCCATCGGAATGGCCGTGGCGCTTGTGGGGCCGCGCAAGCTTCGCTCTTGGGCAACCCTGCTGACGCTTGGCCGCCTGACTCATTGCCCGCGCGAGGCCCTGGTGACGGCCAACATTCGCGCCCAAATGTGTGAAACTTTGGCAAAGTCGTACAGAACGGCCGAACCTGAATCGGGCTTCACGGTGGGCCTGTTTTCGGTGCTCGACGTGCTTGCCGGCAGGCCCATGGAAGAGATCCTGGCCGAGTTGCCGCTGTCGGAAGACGTGAAGGCCGCCCTCTTAGGCCGTGAAGGGTCTCTCGGGACGACGCTGCAGGCCGTTCTCGATTACGAAATGCGGCTAGAGTCCGCCGCCAACCCCGCCAATCCTCAAACGGACGCCGCGCGGATGATGCAGATCTACGTCGACGCGGTGGCCTTATCAGACGCCATTTTTGCCGAATTGACCGTCTAAGGCCTCCGCATCGAGAGTTGCCTGTGGTGCCCGGCCTTGGCCCTCTTTACGATGCTATGGATGGCGAAGGGGAACCGTGCAAGCTCTTTTGCGGGCAATGACCATCAATTCGCTGCGACGCGCTGGAGCGTGGTGCTCGTGGCCGGGCGTCGGTCGTCGCCCGATTCTCGACGCGCCCTCGAGTCGCTGTGTGAGGCGTATTGGTATCCGCTTTATGCGTACGTCCGTCGACGAGTGGCCGATACCAATGACGCCCACGACCTGACGCAAGCTTTCTTCGCCGAGCTCTTGACGAAGAATTATGTCGGCTCTGCGAAGGCGGAACGGGGCCGCTTCCGCGCGTTTCTGCTGACTTCATTGAAGCACTTTTTGTCTAAAGAGTGGGACAAGGCCAAGGCCCAGAAGCGAGGGGGCGGAAAGGCTCCGATTCCATTCGACTTTGAGTCGGCCGATTCGCAGTACTGCATCGAGCCGGCGTGCGGACTGACCGCGGAGCAAATCTATGATCGAGAATGGGCCGTCGCGCTGCTCGGCCGGATCATGGAGCGGCTGGAGCGGGAGTGCGCTCAAGACGGCAACGCAACGCAGTTCGAGGAACTGAAGGGCTTTTTGATCGGCGAACACGCGGGTGCCACTTACTCGGATGTCGCAACGAGGCTGGGCTCGACCGAAGCGGCGGTGAAAATGGTCGCCCATCGGATGCGGCGACGTTACCGCGAGTTGCTCCGAGAGGAAATTGCCGAAACGGTCAGCGGCCCCGAAGAAGTCGAAGACGAAATCCTCAAGCTGTTTGCCACGCTCCAGTTGTAAAATCGCGTCAAAAATCCGGTTACGGTCTGGTTTGTTTCCGTCAGAAGAACCAGCGAGACGAATTGCGGGAGAATCCAATGTCGGACTCAAAGACCTGCCCAAAGTGTGGTGCCCAACTGGCGCCCGACGCACCGGCGGGGATTTGCCCGAAGTGTCTCATGCAGGCCGGTCTTGCAGGTCAGGCGACCGGGAGCCAACAAGTCGGTGCAAGCAATCCGCTCAGCCCCAACGAAAGGGCCGCTGCCACTGTGCCTCCCCAACCTCGTTTCGCCACTCCCTACCTCGAGACGCTTGCCCGCCAATTCCCGCAGCTCGAGATCCTCGAGCATCTGGGGCAGGGGGGGATGGGCGTCGTTTATAAGGCGCGACAAAGACAGCTCAACCGGCTCGTTGCCGTCAAGATTCTGCCCCCCTCCGTCGGCGACGAACCGGCCTTTGCGGAGCGATTCACGCGCGAGGCCCAGGCGCTCGCCCAGCTCAATCATCCGAACATCGTCCAGGTCTATGATTTCGGCCGAACGGAAGAGTTCTTCTATTTCATCATGGAGTATGTTGACGGCGTCAATCTCCGAGCCCTCATCCGCGGCGGGCAACTTGCGCCGGAGCAAGCTCTCGACATCGTTCCTCAGATCTGTGACGCGCTTCAGTTCGCGCACGATGAAGGAATCGTCCACCGCGACATCAAACCCGAGAACATCCTCGTCGACAAAAGAGGCCGCGTGAAGATCGCGGATTTCGGCCTGGCGAAACTCTTGGGCCGAGCGCCGGAGGAGCTGTCGCTCACAGGAACCGGCCAATTGATGGGAACCTTGGGTTACATGGCTCCCGAGCAATTGCAAGAAGCCCATGCCGTCGACCATCGGGCCGACATCTATTCTCTGGGTGTCGTGTTCTATGAAATGCTCACCGGCAAGTTGCCGATCGGGCGATTCGATCCCCCGTCCAAAAGAGTGCATGTCGACGTGCGGCTCGATGAAATTGTGCTTCGGTCGCTGGAGTCAGAACCTGGTCGTCGCTATCAGCATGCCAGCGAGGTCAAGGAGCAAGTCGACATGATCACCAACCCGGGAGCGCACAACGCGGGCGCGATGCCGAATCCGCAGCCGATGCACACCGAGGCACGAGGATTCGATCACAGCTCGAACCACTGGGTCAACAGCCTCTTGGGGATCGAGCCCCGGATCGGCCGGCAATTGGTTCACGTCATCGCAGGCATCCTCGGAACGGCGGCCGGTCTGCTATTCATCTCGAGCGGCTTCAACCTGTTCAAGTTCCAATATGTGATCTTCGCCGGCATCGCCTGCAGCATGCTGGCCGGACTGGTCAAGAGTCTCGGGGACAAGTTGTTTCCGCTCGACCCCCAATCACTGGTCGCGGGGAACGCCAAACTGCAGGCAGCGCTGGCCATGAGCGTTGGCCCGGCGCGAGATCAAACGCTGATGAAAGTGGCCCGAGAAGCCGTCGAGGAAGGCGAGAGTCAAGTGGCCCACTTGGCGCTTCAGTCGATTCAGGACGCCAAAATCCGCGATGAAGGCGCCGCAGCGTGTGCCTACGAGATCGCCAACAGCGAAGGGACCGAGGGGGCTTTGCTGGTGGCCCGCATGATCCAGGACAACGCCCTTCGCAACCAGGTGTTGCAGAAACTGGTGGAAATGTAGGGCGATTCTTGCGGGACCCGAAGGCGATTTCTACAGTTCGGACTTTTGCGAAAGTGCCAGCAGCTTGAGAACGGTATTCCAGTTTCGAGCCGTTCCTCGCGCGCCAAGGACTTTCTCGATGACTGCCCCGGTGAACTTCGACGTGCCCATCCCGTCCGGGTAAACGATGTAGAGGTGTTTCCCGGCGGCGTGAACGGTCTCTCGCCCTTTGATCGACGCCTCAAGCGCGCTGCCGCTCTTTGCGGGCGCCGCCCTTTTTAGAGACATGACGATCAAGTGTCCCGGGTCTTCCTTCGCCTCTTTGGGAAATGGGTTGGCCGCGACGACTTTTGCCCATTCACTCGCACTGCGGACGATGTAGTCGACGGACACGCCCAAGCGTCTGGCCGTCTCCTTCTCGAGCAGGCTTTCGAGCGCGTTGCTGGTTTTTCCAGTGGCCTTGAAGACGATATTCCCGCTCTGAAGCAGGGTCGTCGCGCCGGCAAACCCCAGATCGGCGAAAAGACCGCGCAGATCGGACATGGCCACGGCGTTATGGCCGCCGACATTGATCCCACGCAGCAATGCAATGTAGTTCGGCATCGAGTAGAAGAGTCTGCAGAGGGAAATGAACCCGTCGACGATGTTCCGACTCTAAACCGATCGGATCATCATGGCAATCAGAGGCGGCTCGCAATCAGGCTGGCGCCCTACAGAAGTCCTTTGCTGAGAATTGATGGCTGCCAAACCCTATCACGATTCAAAGCGGCTCGCGCCGCATTGGGAGATGTTAGCCATCTGCCTGGCGGTGGTCGTAGTGTCGCTGCTCTTCGAAGTGCGATCCGACGATCGAGTCGCGTTCTTTGCGTGGCCGTCGCATCCCGTGCCAGAGACTTGTGCTTGTCGCGCGCTCTTTGGCATCCCTTGTCCCGCATGTGGTCTGACGCGCAGTTTCGTGCATCTGGCACACGGGCGATGGGCTCAATCCTGGCGGGCCCACCATCTGGGATGGCTGCTGGCCGCTGCGCTCCTCTTCCAGTTTCCGTATCGGTTCGCGGCGCTGCGCTGGCCCGAACGGGAATTTCTCGGGGAACACGTTTCCCGCTGGTTTGGGCGGGCGGTCATCGCGCTTCTGATCGCGAATTGGATTTTCGTCGTCGTCGACTTTTCGCGATTGTTCGGTCTCGGCTGATTTCGGTCCGGCACGCCTGTCACCTGCCGGCGGCAGCCCGGATCGCCCCGACGGAACACTCGGTGGCTTCCTGCTCCAAGCTCTTACAGCGCGGCAGGAGGGGGAAATCGTTGTGGATTCCCAGGCCCATCTGCACATACTGGCGGTCGACCGACTCGGCTAACTGTTGAAGATTGAAGGCCGGCCACTTGGATTCCAGTTTCTTCAACAATTGTAAGCCGTGATTGTTCGGGCAGAACTGGTCGGGGAGCAAGGCCGAAAGCGCGGTGGCGGCGACCGGCGATCGGCCCAGCCTGTGGTCGGTCAAGATCTGCAGGCCGCTGTGGTGATAACAAATGCAGCACACAAGCTCGTCTGGCAGGTTCCAGCCAAATGCCAGGCACGCCCCGACCCATCCGTGGTCCCACCCGAAACGGGACTGCTCGAATTCGCTCAGCGCCCGGGCAGTTGTGTCGTCGGACTGAGGGAATTGGCGATAGTCATCGATTAAGTCGTTCGTCAGCACAGGCAGCGCGAAATCCTGCAAGAGTGACCCCACGAAGGCGACTTCGGGATCTGCCTTCAAGAGCAGCGCGATTTCGCGCGAGAAGAGCGCCTTTTGAAGATTCGTGTTCCAGAACGCATTTTGGTTAATGAGCTTCGAAGCGTGAGCGCGGATTGCCGCCTCCATTCCCGTTGCGATCACGAACCGCAGGCTCTGTTGCGATCCCAAAAGCGAAAGGGCCTGAGCAACACTGATCACCTTCTTTTTGACCGCCAAGAATGAAGAGTTCACATACTTGAGCAATTGGATCGTCAGTCCCGAATCCGCTTCGAGGATCTTCGCCAATGCCTGCAGGGAGACCGATTCGTCTCGGGATCGCTGCACAAATAGCGTGACGGCTTGCGGTAACGCGGGGAACTGGACGTCCGGAGGGAGCAAGGACGTCGTAAGGTCCCCCAAGGCCTCATCACGAATCGCCGCCCAGTCCATAATCCCGTTCTCCGGCAAGCCTTGCTTCAGGGAATTTGAGCCAGGCGTTCGACACTGATCATTTCGCAGCTATCACCGTTGCTCGGTCGGCGCACCCCGACATCCAAGCGCAGCTTGGTCGGCGCCACCGGGCAATCGCAGCACATTCAATGATAGGCCACGACTTCCATAACGCGTTCTGTTCGCATCGCGAAGCGAATAAGCCGAAAGAAGCGGTGGTGCGGCAACCTTGTCTCCCTTTTGGTCTGCCAGGAATGATCCAAAAACGCGGAGTACGACATGACCGGATGTCCTGATCGCGACCGTATCTTCGCCATATTCGACACATTTGGAGCGGCAAATCTGACGTAGGGATCCGTCGTTCCACCAGGCGACAACTGCGTCACCCGCAATTGTGAATTGCAGATGAATTCCCGCATATCTTGCGAGTCTTCGCCAAGGATTTGCTGGTAGACTGAGGCTCGCACCTGCGCTCGACCTCTCCCTGACGCGGTGCTTCATCGCGAAACGTCCCGGGCCAATCTCCGAGAATTCGGCGATGATGGATCGTTTCCCATGCCGGCGAGCGAACATTTCCGGTGCCCCGCGTGTCGCGCCAAACTTAGGTTTGGGAAACGCCCGAAGGCACGAGTGACCTGTCCGAGCTGCGGCCACCAATTCGACTATCAGGCAGCTGAGCCAATCGCCCAAAAGTCGGTCGAACCGAATCCTGACGCAATTCATTCAGCCAACCCAGCGGAAGAGCTGGGGACCACTGCCGCGTTTGGCTTGGCCCTCAAGGAAGCCACCCAAGAGCCTTCCCGCTCGGACGGCGAGGACGAGCTTGAGCTGATCGACGACGAAGTCGTCGACGAGGACCGGGAACTGCCCGCCTATCAACCGCTCGCGCGACGACCCGGTGCGAAGAAAAAACCCTCCGCAAAGGTGGAAGAGAAACCCGGCGCGGGCGCCTTCATCGCGCCGCAAAAATCGAGGCCGACAGCGCGCACCTTGAAGCTGAACCCGATGGTGATTGGGCTCGTCAGCGCGGGCGCTTTGATGATTTTGGTTCTCGTCGCGCTGGGCGTCGTTTTGTCTCGAGGTCCGGGGTTCGGAACTCCCGCGAAATTCGAGTCGCCGGAAAAATATGTCCCCCTGCAAGTCGGCTTCATCATCCCCCTATCTGGCATGATGCCGGAGGGTTGGAAATCGACCTCCGGTGGCGGCGGCGGCAGGGACGGCCCCCCGATCTTCGCGAAAATCTCGAACGGCGGATCGATTTCGATCGAGATTCGGGAGAGCTTCGGGTTGAAATTGGCGCAGGCCGCGACCAGGCAAGTCCCTTCGTTAACTGAGGCTCACGAATACTTGGGCCAGGCCGCCAAAGGAGCCTTCTCGCACTACGAAGAGGGGCCCGTACGACCCATCCAGACCGAAGGTTTCCGTGAGGCCTGCATCTCCGACTTCAGCGGCGGCGAGGGGATGCTTGGAGCGAAGGTCAAGGGGTGCCGGGCGACTCTTTCGGCCCCGCCACACCAATACAACGTCATCTGCAAATGCCCGTCGGCCCAGTTCGAGGACGTCAAACCGGTCTTCGAGAAAATCATCTCCAGCCTGGGCACGGGCGAGAAGAAGTGAGCCGGCCCTCGATCAGAGCGGGCCTGAAGTGCAACTGCCGCTAACTGATTATCCGACCCATCGCGGGGTCGCTCGTCGTCCACTTGCCGGTTTCGACGCGGCCCGCATAGCGCTTCCCGAATCGTGCGTCCGTCGAGGTCCGTACGCTCACGTCGTACCAGCCGGACGACTTTTGCGCATCGATGATCAGCGTGGCGCGCTCTCCGGGCGCTAGCTTGCGCGACTGAGGAGGATTCTTGTAGGAATTGTCTCGAATCTCGATCGTGCAGGTTTGCTGACGGTCTCGATTGACCGCGACGATTGCAATTTCGCCGCTCGGCGCGGCGCCGCGATCGCAAGCAGAGTCGAAATCAACGTCTACCAACGGGTCTTTTTGGCTGCCGACGAATTCACGAAAGAAACCGTTGGGTCCATAAACCTGGAGGTGGTAAGTGCCATCCTGAAACTCGGCGACTTCCCACGAGTCCTCGAGGTGCTCGCCCGCCGCGACGGCGTAGTTGCGGACCTTTACATCCCCACTCGAAATGCGGGCATAGACGACGAACGGCGATCCGGCAGATCGTGCACCGAATCGGACCTTTCGCGCCTCAAAGCGGATCGTGAAGTGCGTTCGGTCGCCATTCAGCGCACCGTCAACGGCGAGTTCATAGGGCAGTGGGCACGACCTCCGGACGCCCGGTTCCTGGCGGGGCAACAGCGATGAAACCGCGGGGTCGCGACGGATCCGCTCGATTTCCTCGGTCGTCACGACGCGGTAGCCGGCGGGAAGTTCTTTGAACTGGGCCCGGTGAACCTCTTCGATGAAAGCATCCCGCGGCTGACACTCGAGTCCTTTGACCTGATCCTCATGAGACGACTGAAACGCGGAAGTCAGATCGCCACACACCGTTCGCCGCCAACGGCTGATATTCGATTCTTCAAACTTTGTGCCTGTCTTGTGAGTCAAAAAGGTCTCGAGGAACTGCAGGACCGAGGTGTGGTCAAAGACCTGCGAACAGACACACCCGCCGCGACTCCACGGCGAGGCGATGATCATCGGCACCCGGTATCCCAGCCCGATGGAACCCTCGCGCCCCTGGCCGGCCGGTGCTAGCTTTTGATCTTGTTCCCGCTCGACGTATTCGACGCCAGCATCGATCCCGTTTGTCACCCGTCCCGTCTCGGGCCGGCGGGGATGCGGCGCAACGAACGGCGGGATGTGATCGAAGTACCCGTCATTCTCGTCGTAGGTCAGGATGAAGATGGTTTTTTTCCAGACCTCCGGATTCTTGGTCAGGATGTCCAACGCCTCCGCGATGTACCACGAGCCATACCAAGCCGAGGAAGGGTGGTCGGAGAATGCTTCGGGACTAACCAGCCACGACACCGTCGGCAGGCGGCCCTCGGTCACGTCCTTGCGGAATTGGTGAAGCACGTCGCCTTTGGGGACCTGCAATCGGCGCTCCGCTTTTCCGTCGTGATAGGCGATCTGTGCGAGTTGGCGGTAAGAGGGATCGCCCACGTTGGTGCAAAAGGCTCGGTTGTGGAGGCTCTTCTCCCGCGGCGAAAGCTTCTCAAACCGATCCTGCGTCCATTCGGAGCATTCCGCTTCCAGGCGTTTGAACGTGGCGGAGAGATCGGCGATGCGTTTCTCCAGCTCGGCCTTCTGCTCGGCCGTGCCGGAATGTGCCGCAAACTGCTTCTTCAACCCGGCGATCGTACCAGGAAGCTCCCGCACCATTTTGTCTCGATATTTGCGGTGCGTGGCGGAGAAACGCACTTGGAATTGATTGAACAATTCGAGGGGATTGTCGCCAAAGTTGGCCAGCCACGCGTATTCGGGTTCACTGAACCCCGATTCGAGAGTCAGTTCGTTCTGATAGACCTTCCACGAGATGCCGCGATCCTCCAGCCGTTCCGGAAAGGTCGTCCAGCTGGCCCAACGGCCGTAGTCGACGTTCTCATTGCGTAGATTGGCCGGCGAGTCGGCAGACTGGTGCTCGCGGATCGTCCCGGACCAGAGGTAGAGACGGTTCGGAGTCGTCGGGGCCAGGCAGGAGCAGAAATGCTGGTCGCAGATCGTAAACGCATCCGCCAGCGTGTAGTAAAACGGGATGTCGGCCCGGGTGTAATATCCCAGCGTCAACGGCATCCCCGCGTACTCGCGACGTTGCGACCGCTTAGCCTGCAGCCACCGGTCGTAACGACCGTGGTTTCGAGCGTCGACCTGGTCCGCCCGGTCGTGCGGGAGGTCTCCCATCCAGGTCGATTTGCTGTTCTTGATGTCTAAGCGAAACGGAACGAACCGCTCGCCGGCCGCGGTGGCCTGGAGCCAAACAGGGTTGCCGTCCGGCAGGATGATGGCGCGGGGATCGTTGAAACCGCGGACACCCCGTAGCGTGCCGAACGCATGGTCGAACGAGCGATTCTCCTGCATGAGAATCACGATGTGTTCGGCGTCGAGATAAGTGCTGCCCGCCGCCGGCTCGAGAGCGAGTGCCCGCTCGATCGATTTCGAGCAGGCGCCCAACACTCCGGCGGCGCCCGCCAGAAGACCGACACGTTCAAGGAATTCACGTCGCGTCTGCATGTTTTCTCCCGACGATGAGCGGCCGGTGGTTGGCTGTCGCGGCGCGCTCACACCTCTACAGTTTGCTCAGGCAAGATCCCCGCTTCGAGACGACCTTCTGGTGCCCAGCGAGAGTGTACAACGACCGGAGCACGGGCGCCGGGCAGACGCACCACAGCTTCGGGAATTCATCAGACGTTCACAATTCTCCGAGTGGGTGCCTCGTTGATCGGCGAGATCGTGCCGCTCGCGACTTCCGTCGCGGCAAAGATGGTGCTTCTCCCACTTGCGTCATTGCGCGTTATAGCCCATGCTCAGCGCAATGGGCGCAGAACCTTTCGACAGCGACGCGATCGAATTCCCTTGGTTTGCCAACGAGCGAGAGTTGCCCCGAGTCTACCTGCCATCGCCCGAGCAAATCGAGGCTCTGAAGCGGCAGATCAGGGCGGAGAACGAGGCCAAGGAGGCGACGGTGGACGGTCCGCAGTGCCTCAAAATGTACCGCCACCCGAAGGTCCTCAGGACCGTCTACAGCCAGGGGCGCATCCGCCACTCGTGAAGGAGCGGCAGACATGACGGCACGCAAGCAAGGGTTCACGCTGGTTGAAGTGTTGGTGGTGATTGCGATTATCGCGATTCTCGTCGCCATGCTCCTTCCGGCCGTGCAGGCGGCCCGCGAGGCGGCTCGCCGAACAACCTGCAAGAACAACCTCAAGCAGCTGGCGTTGGCGTGCCACAATTATCACGACGTCACTCACGTCTTCCCCTGCGGCTGGATGGCAGAGAACCAGGCCTCGTGGGGAATGCTGCTCCTGCCTTACATGGAGTTCGGCCTGATTTACGACGTCGTGAATTTCAACTCTCTGATGACCGACACGACCGGGACGGCGCCGAATCGCAACATCGATCAGATCTCGCTTCCCTTGGCGCTCTTCAGATGTCCGTCGTCCGGCGACGTCAATCAGACTTCAAAGTTCCGATGCGCGGGTGCTGCCGCGAATACTTTGTTCGGCGCCACCGGCGACATGGGAGATCGGCCCACCATGGGCGCTGTGTCCAATTATCTCGCCAATTCCGGGGCGCCGAAGTTAGCTGCCACGACGCCGCTGCCGGGGCTCTCCGACGGTATCGGGACCTGGAATGCCGCAACCGGCAACCTCAACGTGATTGATCAGCTGACGAATCCTCCGGTGGATAACGGCGGCGTGATGTTCCAGGACAGCCACATCCGAATTGCGGATATCTTCGACGGCACGTCGCACACGGCCCTCCTCGCTGAGCATAAGGGCTCCACTTGCTCGACAGGTTCTGCCAATACGATCTGCACCGAGAACTCGGGGACGACTTGCTACGCGTACTGGGCCAATGCCGATGCCGCTGCCAGCGAGACGTCTGGCATCACGGTCGCATCCGATGTCTGCTTCACCCCGCTATTCGGCATCAACGGCAGTGGGCTCGGCTGGAACGGCACGGCGACGATTGCGCCCGTGCCGAACGCCGTTTTCCGGGTCGGCTATCCGGGCGACATCAGTTCGCAGCACGAAGCGGGTGCTCATATCGCTTTGTGCGACGGCTCGGTTCGCTACTTCGGCCAGAGCGTTCAGTCAATCGGCAGCGCCGCCGCGCCGCCCGTTCTGTACCTGCTCTGCAACCGTTTCGACATGCAAGCCTTCAATATGCCGCAGCAATAACCGGCCGAGAATTGGATGCCATCGTCGGTTGTCGATGGACATGCGAGAAAATCGATCGATTGAATGGCTGGCGACGGCCCGGCAATGGAAAATCGCCTTGGTAATCGGATAGAATTTGATCGCAAAGCGCCGAGCCGCGCCGCCCAGGCTTGCAAGAACTCGTCGAGACTGCATCCCACAGAGGAGCAAAATCATGAAGCCTACGCTTTTTGCCGTTTGTGTTCTTGGCGTCACGCTTTTTAGTGGCATACAGACGCAGGCCCAGGGTATCGCCGTAGGCGTGCCCGTTTATGCGGCGCCGGTGTACGCGGCCCCGGTCTATTCCGCTCCGGTCTATTCCGCTCCGGTCTACCCGACAGCTGTCTATCCGGCGACCACCTATTACTCCGTGCCCGACTACGCGACAACCGCGGCCTATTACTCACCTCCCGCTGCCGTCTATGCGGCGCCGCTTCCGTATGCAGCGACGGCCCCGGTCGTCGTAGGAGCGCCCGTGCGGGTGTACGGTCATTGGGGCCGTCACCACGCCCACTTTTATTATCGGTGGTAGGATCGACTAGCTCTGATACGCTGCGACGGACAGCATCTGCCCCGGCTGTTGGAGCGCAAGAGCCTGGCCGAGTCACCGCTTGGGCGCGCGTGGGTGTTGGGGCTTCTGCCTCGCTGACGCGTTGGGTTCGTGCAGGCACTACTAACCCGAAGTACGGCGCACTCAATCCGAAACGCCTCGGGGGCAGTCTGCAATCCAGCGTTTTTTCCCTGCGATGGGATGCGTTCGAATTCTTGCGAGCACCCAGTATCATCTAGCCACGACGGAATTGCCTGAACCAAGCAGCACGGAGGTTGCGGCATGTTTGGCCGGTTCACGTTTCGAACCAACGCTACCGATCTCGTCGAGATTTTCACTCTGCTGCGCGATCCGGAACTGACGCCGCGATTGAACATCGCGCCCGCGTCCCGAGTGGCGGTCTTTGGGCAGTCCGACAAGACTCGTGAAATCTCGTTGATCCGCGTTCCCGATCAGCACGCTCGTCAACAGCGTGAAGAACCACGGGCCGGAGTGCGTCACGCGTCTGTCTGCGTAGCAAGCTTCTGTGCTTCGGCGCGAAAATAGGTCGCGTCTCGAAGGGTAAACGATGAGCGACGGCTGGCATGTTCGCATAGGGTACAAGACCCTCGGCCCGCTGACGGAAAATGAACTGCGGGGAGTTCTCAAGGCGGGCCGCATCACCCACGAGACGCTCGTCCGACGAGGGAATGACGGTCCCTGGATCCCAGCGAGTCAAGCCCTTGCCGACGCCACGAGTCAAAAGGCCCGAGCACTGAACAAGACAAAATCGCGATTTCCAATCGCAATCGCTGCCTTAGTCGGCGTCGCGGTCCTCGTGGCGGGACTGTGGGTCGTCCTGGGAATTGCTCGTCGCCGACCTCAACCCCCGATCGGAGCAGTGCCTCCGGACGATGGAATCAAATCAAACGACGTTGCCCCTTCGACGACTCCCATAACGCCCCGGCAATCTCTCACTGCCAGGCGACCATCGTCGTCGAAGGCGAACAACAACAACCCGCCCACTGTCTCCGGTGATCGCGCGTCTGTGAATGCGCCGCATATCGAGTCGGCGAAGCGTATCGTTCCGCCGAGTGTCCCTCCCCCGCAGCAAAATCCGGCAGACGCCGCGCGAAAACCAAACGCCGCCGTCGCGAAGGTCGCACCGGTCGCCCTCCCCAAGAATGTCCCCAAGGCACCGGCGACCCAGGCCGATCTTCGCGCGCTAGAAACGATGGCTCTGCATTCTTCGACCGCCAAGGACGCACTGGCCCTCTATACGGCCTTCAGTGCGACCCGCCCGATGTCACCGAGCCTCGAAGATTTATTCAAGGCAAATCTTCAAGTCTGGGAAGACCGAACCAGGCAGGATCTTGTCCGACTGGGAGATCAATGGGTCCCGGCAGCCGATGCCGCAAAAGCTCATCAGGAGGCGGCTCAACTGTTCCAGCAAGCCTACGCAATGGCGAAGGACCTGGATTTCGAGGGAGCACGAAGAACACTGGAAACGGCGAGCCGCGCCGATTCGAACTCGATCGCTGCAGACTTCACGCTCGGAATCTTAAGTTCAATCACACCTCCCAAGTTTCGCAGCGCACGAGCCGCTGCAAAACATTTTCAAGTCGTCCTCCAACGAATCCCGAGCTACGTCCCTGGATTGAACAATCTCGCGATCGCGGAGATTCGTCAGGGTCAATATGCGGAAGCCGTCCGACACTGGCGCGAAGCAGCCGACCGCTCACCCACCTCCGAAGAAGTGATCCAGAATCTCGGGCGACTGATCAGTGAGGCGCGGCTCGGCCGCGTCCATCCCAGTGATTCGGTCCTGTCTGATGCGACCAACCTCTATTCCCAAGTCGTCACGACAAAGGAAGCCGCCTCCGCCGCGCAAGGACACGGTTGGCGTTACATGCCGCTGGTGTTGCCGCCGGATGAACGCGAGGGCCTGTCGCGTCTGCAAGCGCCGGAGGCCGAGTCGACAGGCTCGGTCGCGCGGGGCACCGGGTTTGTGGTGGCGCCTCACTACGTGCTCACCTGCCGCCATGTTGTCGACGATCTGATGCTTGGACGAGCCGACAAGATTGAGCTCTTCGACCCGGCAGATGCCAACCATCAGCGACGGCTCCCGGCAGTCTGTGTTGACGTCGGTCAGGAGGATGACTTGTGCCTTCTGCGGTGCGACCAGCTGAATGTGCCGCCAATCTCGCTCGCCGATCAAGTCCCGCCTCTTGACCGCCAGGTGATGCTGATCGGCTATCCGGTCGGAAGCTGGTTGGGACTTGGACTGAAGACGACTCGCGGCACTGTGACCGCACTCCCGGGAGACGTCCAGCCCAGCGGTGGTCCAAAATGGGCCGATTTCTCCCGAAAATTGTGGTACGACGCGACCTCGAGCCATGGAACAATCGGCGGAGCGGTCTGTGACGACCGCGGCCACGTGGTCGCCATTCATTCCACGGGCCAACGTCCCGACGACGCGTCAACCGCGAAGTACTCCGGCGGCGTGCCCGCGCCGAATGCCGCCGCCTTCATCCGGAACTTCGTGCCGACCATCCCCCGTGCCCACGCCGCTCTGGGGTCCCCTGCGCTCAAATGGTCCGACGTTGAAGCGAAGGTCGGCCCGTCCATTGTCCAGGTGGTCGTCGGCTATCGTAAGATTGCGCTGGTGATGTCCGGCACGCCGGAGGCGTCACCGCTCAAACGTGCTGGTCTACGGACTGCGGACATTTATGACGACCGCTTCTGTACCGTGTGCAATGGCCTCACTCGCATCCCGTGCCCCTCTCCAACTTGTCCAAATCGCGGCGAGAGTTCGCTGAATGGTCCGAATAACGGCGGCTCCTCCCAAAGCCCGTCCAGCGGGACCAACACACCGACGTCGCAAGTCAGACACATTTGCCCCGTGTGTCTCGGCGCGGGACATGTTCGGTGTCCCCAGTGCAGCGTCGGCATCGATCCTCTGCTCCGTTAGGCCGCGGCGCTCTTAATCAGCAGCTGCACCGATTAACCCTCACGCCGCGTTTCAGTTGCTTCTTTCGCAACGGTTCGCGCATCCGACCAGTAGTCGACCACCAACATCCTGATCATCAGGTTCTCCAGTTTGGAACCTACGAGCCGGCTGGCTTGCGCGAAGGGCCGCTTGCCAGCGGGCCACGGATTTCGCTCTCGCTTGGGTCGATGCTCGGAGCGCTGATCCCGCTCTCTGGAAGAGGAGACAGGGGAGCCTGGGCAGCCGTGCGAATCTGGTCGGCGTCCTGGAATTTCTTGAGCTGATTTTCCCGGTACCTGCGGAACTTTTGGTCGTCTCCTGCTGACGCGACCGTTTTGGTGAGCGATTCCTTCTCGAGTCGGATCGCTTCGCGGACATTGCCGCACTGATACTGAGCCTCGGCGGCCGTATCGAGGAAGGCGGCTTGGCGCGTCAGGTCCAACGCTCTTTTGGCCAGTTCCCACGCTCGTTTTGGATTCGTGCGGTCCTCCAGGTCGGGGTTGAGGTACATGGAGGCGAGATCGTTGAGCATGCGGGCGTTATTGGGTTCATAGGCGATCTCAAGCTCGTACCCGAGTCGATCCAGTGCGCTGCACCGACGGACGAGGCCCACCGGGGCGGTGCACTTGGCTCTGTCATCTTGTCGGGACCGCGCCTCTTCATCGGCTCGCCATCGAATGCCGTTCAACCAAAGTTCCAAGTCTTTCCAAGGGTCGCGGGCGCCGGGCTCTTCGGACCCGTAACTCGCGCCGTCCGTCCCGACGACCGGCAACTTGTTGCCGTTGTCGCGGAAAAAGTAACCGCCAAAGAACGTCACGAGCGCGGCCACGGCGGAGGATGCGAGCGAGACGCGAGGCGACAGCGATCGTTTGCGAGTCGCCGGCGTCGCGGGCGAAGCGAGCGGACCATTCTCGTCGGAAGACTCCAAAGTGCAGAGCGCCGGTTCGACGCTCGAACGGGTGGCGCGACGTCGTCGCGCCGATTGAGGGGATCGTTGCGGCGGGGGGGCCGTTTTCCAGCCGCTGGCCAGACTCTCCGTCTCGCGCTCGGCAAGTTGTTCGGCGGGTTGGGATTGAATTCGGCCCTGAATTCGCTTCGCGATTTGCTGCCGGTCGTGCGGGCTCAAGGCCGCCAGCCGTTGTGCGACCCGATTGAGGGAAGTAACGGCCTCGCGCAGGTCGGGATAGTCGTCCGCGGCCGCGGAGTACCTCGCGCGGTTGTAGGCCGCAGAGACCCGCTCGGCCGTGGCAACGTCGAGAAGGTCCTCGGCCGTCAGGGCGGAAAGGTACTCGGACAACAGCACGTTGGCCGGTCGGACCAGGCCGAGCGCTGCCAATTCAGCCAGACCGCGCTCCAAGCCACTGCGCTCGCCCTGCGTCGATTCCAACATTCTGCCCTCATTGAAATCGAATTTCGCCCGCTTAGCCCCGAGTGTGGCGGTGCGCAATTCTTAACGCAAGAGCAAAACGCCAACTTTTCAGCATTACGACAGTAATTTTTTGCCATTTGACACTGGTTCGTGCCCCGCTGGGACGTATTTCGCACTGATCCTGGGAATTATTTCGCACCGGTCCCCGGAAAACTTGATGCGCTCATGCCGGCTCCCAGTTCCAGGCGGGTCGCTCATCGGCGTTTCGCCGGAAGTCTCGTCCGAGTCCCGCTGTTGACTCGCTTCACTCCCGTTGATTCCAGCATCCGTGACGATCGGGACTGGACGGTAATTGAGCGGTGGGCAAGCGACCCCGAATCCTCGCACGCGAACGTCACCGTGTCCGGCCGACGGTGCCGGCGTACGATCCACGCTTTATGTGGGACGGCACCCGGCGACAGCGGGCACTCTCGAGATCGGGTCACGTCGCGCATCCTCGCGCGTGACCACAGAAAAATAATCAGCTCACATTGCAAGGAGCAAAAGGGGGTACTTCTACCACAATTCTAAGGTCCCTCCCGCAAGGCACCGATTGGCCGTTACCGCGCCGCAAAAACATCGCCTCACTGCGCCAAGTCGTTCGCGGGACGAATCGTCTGGCAAATTCCGCGGATCGTCTCTTTGTAGTAATCCTCGATTTTGGAATCGGCCATGAACATGGCGGCGACGATTTGGTCGCCGACTTCAAAAACTCCGGTCGCGAACACGACGTCGACACCGGACTTCTTTCCCTTTCCCGTTCCGGTAATCAGCGTGGCGCCCCCTTTCTCTTTCGGCTCGTCAGACTTGATGTCATCCAGGTAGTTTGTTTTCAGCCCATACATGAGCCTTCGGTTCGCGTCTGCTCTGGAGGTGGTCTTGATAGCGACGAGCCAGCAGTAGAGCTGTCCATCGGGGCTTACCGCTGAAACGGCGTTGCCTCCATCCCTTTGGTTCCAGCCGGCAGGAAATGTGATCCCCGCCACGAGCTTGCCGTGCTTTCTAATGACTGCTTCGACGCCGGACTTCGTCGCCTTTCCGAGATCCGCGCCCGCGTCCGCGCGGGCTTTGGCGAAGTCCGAATGCTGGGCATTCCGGTACTCGGCGGTATTCTGGTATCGGGCACGCGCTTGCTTTTCCCGATCAATGGCGGCACGGGTCGCCTCGGTCACGACGCCAGTCTTGGCGCCCGTCCCCGCTGCTTCGCTCACGCCGATGATTCCGTCGGAAACGGCTTCGCGGATGCCGCCACTAACCGCCCCACCGCCCCTCGTTTGAGCCATCGCGTGAGGAGTCGAAATCACAAACGCCAAAGCGGCTACTCCAAGAATTCGTAAGCTCGTCATTGTCAGCTCTCCCCTTTGCCCTCATTGCTCGTGACGCTGCGACCGCTCCCTCGCGACTCTCTGGCTCCCGCGTTCCGCAGGAACGACAGCCTCGGGGGCTCGCCCCGATCCTTGCGGCCATGCCTTCCGCTCCTTCTGGGCAGTTCTGTCGTTTGTTTCTCTCCCAGTGCACCATAACCAACCGGGCGACGCCAACCAATCATAAAGCTTTTCGGCGCGGTCTTCTCCGAACGGTCCAGGGCGTCGTCGATCCGTTGCTTTCATGCCACATTCTTGCCCTTCGCATGCGACAAAACTGGCACTTACTGTGCTAACTTGACAGCATCGACATGCTTAAATTATGGCATTAACATGCCAACTTTTTTAGCACTACGCGCAAACTTGTGCCATCCGTTCACCGAATAAGAGCGCCGCCCCGGGCAGAAGCGGGTCCCGGCGGTTTTGCGGCCGATTGCCATGCCCTGTTGTGAGGCACCTCACAAATTGCTCAAAACTTTACGATTTCTCATGTTTTAGGCCGCGACCTAGAGGTTTCTCTGCTTGACAGTCAACTGCCAATCGAGTCTGATCGCGACTGTCAGGTCGCAAATGTCTGAGTCCGAATCGCAGTCTGCTGAATCGTTTACGCTGGTTTTTTGCCAGCACGGGATCTGGTTGTGTCTGTTCAACTGAATAGGGGGAAAGTCAATGCTTAGACAGAAGAGGTCAGGGTTTACGCTGATCGAACTGCTGGTCGTGATCGCGATCATCGCAGTTTTGATTGCGCTTTTGTTGCCTGCTGTGCAGGCAGCCCGCGAAGCCGCTCGACGCTCGCAATGCCGGAACAACCTCAAGCAAATCGGCCTTGCGGAGCACAATTACCACGAAACCAACAATAAATTTACCCCGGGCATGACCTATCGATGGGGCCTCTGTACCTTCGCGCCGCCGCCGCCCTGCTTCTGCTACGGGTACATCTGCATCGGGTGTCTGCAAAACCATTACGCAGAGGAAAAACTGCTGCCGTTTTTGGAGGCGAACACCGTCTACCAGAAGATTGACCAGAACAGTCCGATGCTCGTTTCGTGTAGCCAGCACCCAAGCTTTCAATACAGCCACAGTGGCACCGGTTATCCCTGTATCTGGCCCAATACATGCGAGCCTCCCTACCCCGGGAAAAACCTCTCAAATCCTTGCTTGGATCCCTGCGCCGCCTCGCGCCCTGGAGCGGCAGTCATTCCGACCTTCGTCTGTCCCTCGGCGCCTCGGATTAACAACCCGTTCGTCGAACAACAGCGGTTTAACAACTGTGGTTTTGTCTGGGCCAAAGTTCCCGCCGCTTGCCAGGCCAAGCCCACCGGCGCCTATCCTCCCGAACTGGTCGGAGCGGCCGACTACGTTCCGAACGGTGGGTACGTTTATAAGACGACTTGTCCATGCCTAGGCGCCTGTTGCGGAGGGAAGGGCGCCAACGAAAAGTATGCCCCTCTCGGCGGAGCCTACCTGTATCAAAACAATTGCCAACGTGAAGCTTCCGGCGAAGGGCCGATCAGTCTTTGGGAGCCTACGGGTGTTGGGCTCGACCAGGTCGTCGATGGAACGTCGACGACGATCCTGTTTGCCGAGAACGCTGGCAAGCCAGACCTCTGGGTCCGTGGCGTCAAGACCGTGTCAGCGAATTTCAACTTCGGCGGCTGCTGGGCCTGTATCGACAATAACTGGATTGTCTTCGACGGCAGCCTTTTCAGTGGGTCGGGCGCCGGTTTATTTGCATCGCCTCCGTCTGTGCCCATCTGCGCCATCAACTGCACAAACCGCTACTCACGGAACTTTTACGCGTTCCATCCGGGTTCCGCGGGCATCCTTCTGTGCGACGGTTCTGCTCGCATGATCAGCGAGAACCTGAGCATTACGGTATTGTGTCGCATGCTCACCTACCGCGGCCACAAGGCCGTAACTGACCAATTCTAGGCGGGAGCGGTTGGAGAAGATTGCTGTTTTTCTTAGGCATTTGGCCGAAGCCGGCCATGGAATGATCCATGGCCGGCTTTCGGCGCATCTGTTCGTGCATCGTCTTACGGAGCCGACCCATGTGTTTCGCCGCGCGCCGCGCGCCCGCTAATTCGCTCACTTCCCTAGCGTTGCTCATCCTCGCAGCTCTCGCTCTGGAAGGGTGCGGTCATCAGAGTGGGTCACGTGAAGAAGAGTACTCGAAGAACAATGCCAAAGCCGCCGCACAAGAACCCGTCGGCAAGTTCGCCGGCCATGTGAGCGTCGATGGTGCGACTCAGGTCGGTACGGACCAGTTGTTCATCTTCCTGAGCGACCCACAGCATCTGGAGAAACCGGCGAAATATGTCGCGAGTTGCACTCCAGAGGGAAACTTTGAGTTTATGACCTATTTTCCTGGGGACGGGGTGCCGCTCGGGAAGTATATCGTCGGATTTGTGGCACTTCACGCTGTCCAGAAGGCCGGAGGGCCAGCGGGTGGTCCCGCACCATACCGCGGCCCCGATAGTCTTAAGAATCTCTACAACGACCCGGACAAAAACAAAGACATCAAGGAATTCGTGGTTGAAGTCACACAACCGGGCCGCACGGATTATGAATTCAACTTGACCACCAGTGGTAAGGACGCGGGAGTGACGGGACCGCATTCGGTGAAATCGATGGCGAACGCTCCGTCGGATTTCTGAGCGTCCGTTGGATTCGCAAATCGGTGTCAATTGCCGATCTGCTCTCTTTCGTCGACTGAAATGGCCTAAGTTGCGTTCTGGCTTGTGCTTGCAAGCCGGGAGTCGGCGTGTTTTAACTCCAAGATCATTCACCTTTGTGGAGGAGTAGGACGTGAGGAACCTGACTGTATTGATCGTCGTTTCGGCCGTATCGGTCGGAATGTGCGCAGATCCATCGAACGAAAACCTGGCTGCGTTGAACGGCCGTTGGACTTCTGAGTCGGCGGTGAAGGCCGGTGAGGCGTACCCCGACAACGTCCTCAAGTCAATCCGCCTGGTGCTTAACAAGGGGAAATACACGGCTACCGTCGGCGGGGACGTCGATGAGGGGACCTTCAAGATTGACGATTCCGAGAATCCTAAAACGATCACCTTTGTCGTGACAAAAGGGCCCAATAAGGGCAAAACCATCCAGGGCATCTACGAGTTAGACAAGGCCTCGCTGCGGATCTGCTGTGATATGAGCGGAAAAGCACGCCCGACCAAATTCGAGTCGAAGCCGGATACTCAGTCATTCCTCGCCAGTTATCACCGACCAACCAGAATGAAGAGACCGCTGCGCCCTGCAGGTTCGGGCGCCGGAGAGTAATCTGTGCTTGACGCGGTCGCCTTCCCGAGAACTTGCCGGCATTCGTTTCCCGGAGGCGACCAAGATGGGGTCGTAATGAGGGTCCAAAAGCGAAAGGGCAGTTCTGCGCGCCCTCCCGTGCGAGTGCGGAAACGCAAGCCTCGCATTCTGTCCCTTAGCGTCGATAGAGCGCGCCTGAAGAAGTACCAGGAGACCGCCGCGAGGGGATTCCACGGAAACATCTCCGATTTCCTCCGCGCGACCGCGAATGCTCTCGTCGTCCAACTCGCCGAGAATGAAAAAGAGGCTCGAGCAAGGTCGCACGGCGTTTTGGCGCAGCCTTGCCAAGCTTGCTCAACGAAAGGCCGCCACGGACGCCCTAGGCGGCAATTGAGCTTTGTAGGGTTTTCTCAGCCGATAGGTTCTAGCAGCGAAAGTCGGGACCAGGAACCACCCCGTCACCTCAGATCAAGCTGCCGAGTCAGCGCGAGAAGCGTATGCGATTGACCGGGATCGTTGCCGCAGCCGCTCTGGTGTTCACCGCGCAGTGGGGATTAGCCCGCGGCGAGTCCCTGACGTCCGCGAAGCTCGGCCAGAAGTTCGCCGACCTCAGCTTTGCTGATGTGACGGGCAAGAAAATCAGTCTGGCCGACTTTAAGGGGACGAAAGCCACGGTCGTCGTCTTCTTGTCGTTCGAGTGCCCCGTCTCCACGAGCTATTCGCCCGTCCTGACCGAAATGAAGAAACGGTACGCCGATCGCGGCGTCACCTTCGTCGGCATCTGCGCAAGTGAATCCGTGACAGCGGCTAGCATCGCCAAGCGCGTCGCGGAATTCTCCCTTGTGTTCCCGGTCTATTGCGATAAGCAGGGGGCCGCGGTAGCGGCCTTCAAAGCGGAGAAAACGCCCGAGGCATTCGTGCTCGATCACAATCTCGTGCTGCGTTATCGCGGCCGCGTCGACGACGCTTTTGCGGCCCGCCTCAAGCGCAATCAGCAAATCAAGTCCCACGATCTCGAGAACGCGCTCGATGAGATCATTGCCGGCAAAGCGGTCAGCCATCCGGTCACCGAAGCCATCGGCTGCCTGATCGGCGCGGAAAAGGCGACCAAGAAGGACGGCTCCGTCACGTATTACCGTGACGTCCTGCCCCTTCTGCAGGCCAATTGCCAGCAGTGCCATCGCCCGGGCGAGATCGGCCGGTTCGCGCTCATGAACTACAAGCAAGCGGTCAACTGGGCCGACGACATCAAGACCTACACCGAGACGCGCCAGATGCCGCCGTGGAAGATCACCGCGGGCGTCGCTTTCCACAACGAACGCCGCATGAGCGAAAAGGAAATCGCCACGCTCGCCAAATGGGTCGACGAAGGGACTCCCGAAGGGAATCCGGCCGACGCCCCGCCGCCGCGGCAGTTCACGACCGGCTGGCAGCTCGGCGAACCCGATCTGGTGCTCACGCCTTCGAGCGAATTCACGCTCGGCCCTGGCGGCCCCGATTTGTGGCGCGTGTTTGTCATGCCGACCAACCTCACTGAGGACAAATTCGTCGTCGCCTACGAAGTGAAGCCCGGCAATCCGCGCGTCGTTCATCACACGCTGAACTTCATCAACATGACAAAAGCCGGCCGTTTGTTGGAGAAATCGGCGCAGAAGCGCGAGGCACAGCACCCGTCAAAGGACGGCTACGACCGCGGGCCGGGATACTCCCCGGACGCGGGGGTCGACTTCCCCCCGGAAGGCGGCCTGGGAGGTTGGGTTCCCGGCCAGTTGGCCCGGCAGATGCCCGAAGGCTACGGCGTCATCTTGCCCAAGAGCTCGGACGTGGTCGTCCAGGTTCACTATCATCGCGACGGACGCATCGAGCACGACAAGCTACAAATCGGCGTCTACTTCGCCAAGAAAACCGACGGCATGAAGGCCTTCAAAGGCGGAGTGATTCAACCCCGCTTGAGCGGCATTCCGGCCAACGACGGCAACTACAAAGTCTACGGGTCAACGTTTGTCTACGAAGAGTGCGTCCTGCACAACATCACGCCGCACATGCATCTCATCGGCAAGAAGATCAAGGTCACAATAAAGATGCCGAACAAGCCGAAAGAGACGCTGCTCGAGATCAGTGCATGGGACTACAACTGGCAGGAGACGTACTTCCTCAAGGATCCGCTGAAGCTGCCGGTCGAGACGGAACTCAACGTCGAAGCCGTTTACGACAACAGCGCGAAGAATCCCAACAACCCGAACAATCCGCCGAAGCTCGTCACCTACGGCGAACAGATGACCGACGAAATGTGCGTCGTCTTCCTGGGCGTGACTTCAGACGGCAAGGACCGCTCTCCGTTCTCCAATAAACGCCCTGTTGGCGGGCTCTAGGCCTATGGAATTTCGCGGGCTGCCTGACCAGTCGCGATGCAATACGAACTTTGGTGGGTCGGCCGCCGAACTCCCGCGAGGCTCGCGGCATTGGTCCGGTCCTCCGCAGGGTGACCGCATGAGCGACAAATTGAGTACTAAGCAAAAAAGCAGTCGCAACAGCGGTGATCTGGGTCGTGTACGTCGCGCTCCTGATCTTCGGCAAGCAAATGTTTGGCCCGGCTACCGGTTCCTGGTCGTGGGGTCTGTTGATCGTCGCCCTCATCCCTACGCTTCTGATTTGGCGCCGGTCCGGGATCCTGTGACCGTGGCCAAGCCGCCAATACCAAAGCCGCCCGTGTGGGCCATCCTCGCACGACTCGCCACAGTCGCCCTCTTGTTTGTCGTCGCCCGCCCCGTACTTGCCGCCAAGCCGCAAAATTGGTGCGGATCTGGTCTCTTTCGTCGACTGAAAATTTCCTCAGTTGCGTTCTGGCCTGTGTGCCTGAGCAAGCTGGATTTTCTGCGTGTTTGAACTTTCAAGATCATTCACCTTTTGTCGGGGAGGCGGATGTGAGGAACCTTGCTGCATTGATCGTCGTTTCGGTCGCATCGGTAGGATTGTGCGCAGATCCGAAAGAGCCCAAGGCGGACAAGGCATTGATTGGCTGGTGGAAGCCCGACTCCGCCGTGATGGCGGGCAAGGAGCTTCCCCGCGAAGAGCTCAAACCGAGGTATCTTTCGCTTTCCGATGGGAGTTACATGCTCAACCAGGGTGATCAGGTCGATCAAGGAACGTACAAGATTGACGAATCCGAGAATCCTAAAACGATCACCTTTGTCGTGACGAAAGGGGAGGCCAAGGGCAAAACCATCCTGGGCATCTACGAGTTCGACAAACGCTCGCTGCGGATCTGCTTTGATACGAGCGGCAAAACACGCCCGACCAAATTCGAGTCGAAGCCGGATACTCAGTCATTCCTTGCCAGTTATCATCGGCTACCCAGCAAGAACCGGCTGCGCTCTCTAGGTGCGGGCGGCACGGAACCGTAATCTGTGCTTGACGCGGTCGCCTTCCCGAGACTCGCTGGCGTTCGTTTCGTAACAGATGGAGGCTAGGTCGGGGAGCCGACCAAGTTCGGCTCGCCAATGGGTCGTGACGAGGGTCCGCTCTTGCCGCAAAAGCGAAAAGGCAGTATGGCACGCCCGCCCGGGCGAGTGCGGCGACACAAGCCCCGCATTCTGTCCGTAAGCGTCGACAAAGCGCGGCTGCAGAAGTACCAGGACGCCGCCGCGAGGGGATTCCGCGGAAACATCTCCGACTTCCTCCGCGCCGCCGCCGATGCTCTCGTCGTCCAGCTCGCCGAGAATGAAAAAGAGTTCGACCAACTTCGCTCGGAATTCTGGCGCAGTGTTGCCGAGCTGCTCAACGACATACCGCCACGAGTGCCCAGGCGGTAGCGGTGGTTGCCAATCGCGCATCTGAGTCACGTCGCGCGGCCGACGCCTCTCGGCCGACCTTTTGCGACGCCCGGTCGGCCATCCGTGAGCGACCAATAGTTAATCCACCCCAATTTGCGCGCGGGAGAGAATAATCGACCGCCAAGAAGGTCCTGAAGAGAATAGGCACCTGCGCATCGGTCGCCTCGCGAGATTTTCCAATGCTCAAAGCCGCGTCGGCTCTTCGATGTCTGCACCGGTTTCTGAGCGCGGCGGTGCCCCGTTTTCAGGCCGCGACGCATGAGTTCTCGCCAGGCCGACTGCGCCGGCGGCGTGAATGCGAAAGAGCAGAAGATGAGCGGCTTCGCCTCCCGCAGCACGAAGACGATCGCAAACATCAGGATAATCTGGATCAGGCGCAGCCGGCTGCGATGCCCGCGAAACAGTTGGTTGAAGAAGTGCGCGTACCGGAAGCGTGACACCATCAGCACCCACCGACAGTGTGATCGCGAGCGCACAGAGCGAACAGGCAGGCAATGACCCATAAGACCCGCGACGGATATTCGAAGAACGGCTGGAATCGCTCCTCGAGCAAGCTTGGCCCGGAAAGGTCCGCCTCCATCGAGTGCAACAGACGCAGCATCAAGAACGCCGGAGCACGCCCCGAAACGGACCGCGTTAGCAGTCTCTTGGCCCTCAAGGACCGGACTTGTGGTTCACGAGTCGCTCGTAGATCGCTCGGACATCCGGCGGCAATTCCTCGAGCGAATGGTACGTGTGCTCGCGACCATCCGGCCCTCGAAACTGGACTTTGATGCGCTGGCCCGGTTTTGGAAAGGCGAACGCTTCGAATCGTTGTCGAATTTCAGGTGCAACCCCGCCCGGAGACTCTGATTCCGAACTCTCGGCAAGCGACCGCTCGACGCGTGCGCGGAGTTTCGCCGGCATCTCATCGAGAGACTGATACGTTCGCTCGCGGCCGTCCGCTCCAGTGACTGTAAAGACGTTGAGGTTGCCGACCGATACGGTCTCGGTCTCGCGAAGTTCGGGCGGGACCTCCTCCGCCGACGTGGTCGTTTCAACGCGCATTTCCCAACCGCGAACCGCCGTGCCGGCACGTGCGGCTGTCCCGAAGCGGCCGCTCGAGGTCGCGCCATGGCCATGCTTCGGGGCCCGCCTGCGATTCCAAACCCGAATGACATACCATCCGGCAGACGCGACTCCGATCAAGGCGAACAGGAAGGGTTGAGCCAACATTTCCACAGCCTCGAAACGGCTCTTCGGCCGATAGGCGCTCGATAGCCACGGGTGAGACTCTGAGAAATAGATCGTCAACCTGTCGCCGACATGTACGTCGCTGATCAGCTGGCCCCGCTTGGCGTCGTAGTTCCGTCCGGCGAGTCCAGAATAGTTCCGTTCATCCACATCATAGGCATAGCCGACCGAAGTCCCCTTCGGTCCGGTCCACTCTTTTGTGACAACCGCGACGCCTTGCCGGCCATCCTCGAGCAACCAATAGTCCGTCCAGCCTGAATACGCGCCCCAAAGTGACCCATATATCGGCAAGGCGGGCAGCAAGAGCATGGGCAACGCACGTAAATAGCTGCGCATAGCGATTACCCGCTTTCATTGCAATTGTCACAGCCGCGTCGGTTCTTCCACATCGGCGTCGGCTTTGGGGCGTTGCGCTGCCCCGCTGTCGGGCATTTTATGAAATCCGCGACGCATGAGTTCTCGCCAGGCAGACTGCGCGGGCGGAGTGAACGCGAAATAGCAGAAGATCAGCGGCATCGCCTCGCGCAGCACGAAGACGATCGCAAACGTCAGGATGATCTGAATCAGTCGCAGCCGGCTGCGATGCCCGCGGAACAATTGGTTGAAAAAGTGGGCGTAGCGGAAGCGTGACACCATGAGCACGGCCACCGACAGCGTGATCGCCGGCAAGAGCAGATACGTCGCGGGAATCAGCCATTCCGCCAGGGTGCGCCAGGCGCCGTCTGGCGCGACTGCCCGACTGCGCAGTCCCATCAGCGCGATGGGAAACGAAGCGATTGTCGCCGCGGCGGCCGGCGAGGGAAGTCCGCTGAAAAAGGTGTGCGAATCTTCCTCGTCCGTCTCGACGTTGAACCGGGCCAGCCGCAAGAGAGCGCACAGAGCGAACAGGCAGGCAATGACCCATAAGACCCGCGACGGGTATTCGAAGAACGGCTGGAAGCGCTCCTCGAGCAAACTTGCCCCGGAAGGGTCCGCCTCCATCGAGTGCAGCAGGCGCAGCATCAAGAACGCCGGAGCCACGCCGAAACTGACCGCGTCGCACAGGCTGTCGAGCTGGGCGCCAAAATCACTCGTTTGCCGCGCGAGGCGGGCGACGCTGCCGTCGAGCATATCGAACAGCATCGCCAGAAAGATGAGGACAGCGGAGATGAACAAGAATTGGTCGCCGGCCGGATCGGGTCCGACGCGGGCCGCGTACGTGATCGCGCCGAAACCGCACGCCGCGTTGCCCAGTGTCAACAGCGTGGGAAGAACGGCAAAGACTTTCCGCCGGCTGACCAGACCCCGGCGACGACGCCTCAGCTCCGATAGCGCGCGACGATCGTTGACCCCGCGAGGATTTTGTCCCCCGGTTTCACCGTGATCTCCAGGCCGGTCTCGCATGGCAGCACCAATTCTGTCCGCGACCCCAATTTTATCATGCCGAATTGCTCGCCCGCGTCGAGCACGTCTCCCGGTTTGAGCCAGCACACGATTCGGCGGGCGAACTGCCCCGTGATTTGCCGAACGGTCATCCGTCGATGAGGCGAGCTTTCCTCTTCGATCCGCACGGCCAATTGTTCATTCTCACGAGCGGATTCCGGACGCAGCGCGTTGAGCATTTTGCCCCGCCGATACGTCAGGCCGATCACTCGGCCGCCCACCGGGCTGCGGTTGATGTGCACGCTGAAGATCGAGAGAAAGATTCCGATCCTCATCGCCGGCCCGCCGCTGAAGTCATCCGCGACTTCCTCGACCGAGACGACTTTTCCGTCGGCAGGAGCCACGACCACTCCTGGCCCCGTAGGGATGTGCCGTCGCGGATTGCGGAAAAACCAAAAAACGAGCCCCGAAATCACAAGCAGAGCGACACCCAGAATCCACGCTACAACTTCAAGGCCCACTGAGGGCATCCAAAGCGCGATGCGGAAAAAGAGAACTGCGGCCACCAGCGTCCCGCCGCCGATCACGATCAACTCAGCCAGTCCCACCCGCGCGAAGGGCAGCCCGTCGCGCCACGTGAACGGGTCATCCTTCGACTCCCAGAAGTAGCCGCCCTGGTTCCGATAGAACTTCACGTCGCGGGGGTCGAGGACGGCATGGGGGCACGGATTGAAATCGCCGCGACGTGTTTGGAGCATTCGAGCCACGTATCGCGGCCGAAGCAGCCGGAGGTACCCACGACGCACACGTCCCCAAGCCAATTCCAAGCGGATGACCACACCGCCGCCAGGCTGGATGCTTCGGATCTGCGGATCCATCGGCTCGATCTCGAGCGGTGATGGCGCGGACTGCACGATCGGCGCGGCGTTTTTCCCATCATCGCCCGGCGCCGCCGGCCGGACTCGCATCGTTTGCTCGGGCTCAACCGGCGCGCCGATCGCCGACACGGTGTCGGAAAGGGAGTGTCCGTCTGGATTCATGCTGGATTCATGCTGCACTCACGGCCGGGTAAGGGAACCGTGAATCTGAGTAGGGAAACTGAGCGTGCGGTGGCTCAGCGGAAAGCAAGCACTCCATTATAGTTCGGCGCACAGGCTGAAAGAAACGCGCCGGCGCGTGTGATCCGGAGACAACCAATCGTCGGTTTTTGAGCGGGTTGACCGTGGCGTCTCTAGTCGAGCATGATGATTTGGCGGTGACCGGACCAAAGGAGGGCCGCAACTCATGCAACGATTCCGCAATATTCTCGTAGGAATCGACCTGTCGAGCGCCGAGCACCTGGCGGAATTCGAGCTCACGCCGCCGAATGAAGAGGCGCTACGGCGCGCGATCTGGCTGGCGGCCCACACGCGGGGTCGCCTGACCGTTTTTTCCGCGCTCGACATCTCAGAATCCGCACGGACCATGTTGCAGGAAGAGCTGGAGCACTCCGACGGGGATCTGGAGCGTGGAGCTTTCGAGATTCTCGAGCGGTTCGTCGCACGGGCGAAAGAGCAAGGTGTTGACGCGGTTCAAAAACTGGGTTTTGGCACGCCCTGGCAGGAGATCTGCCGACAGGTCCTGATCGAAGACCACGATCTCGTGGTGATCGGCACGCGCGGCCTGGGCCAGATCAGCCGGATTTTGTTCGGCTCGACCGGCGTCAAGCTCTTGCGGAATTGTCCGTGCCCCGTGTGGATCACGCGGCCCGATCCGAATTGGGATGACCTCAATATTCTCGTACCCAGCGACTTGAGCGAAGTCTCACAAGACGCGCTGCGCATCGCAGTCGACGGCGGCCAGCTGGTCGATACGAAGCTGCATCTCCTGCACGCTGTCGAGGGAATGGTCTCGCCACCCGCGTGGTTCGGAAAAACGCAGCGAAAGATGGTGAACGACTTTCTCGCACAAGAACGGGCCGAAGCCACGCGAAAATTGCACGAACAACTCTCGCTGACCGACTACCGCACCCTGCCCCACGGAGTGCAGGTGCACGTCGTCGACGGGCCGCCCGACGAGGCGATTCTCAAGGCCATTGACGATTTTCAGATCGATCTGGTCGTCATGGGGACGGCCGGCAGTGCGGGACTTTCCGGATTCGTGGTCGGCACCACGGCAGAGCGGCTGGTCTCGCACATGAAGTGCTCGGTGATCGCGGTGAAGCCCGCCGGATTCGAGTGCCCCGTCGCACCTGAGCGTTGAAGCGCCGTCGCGGATCCCACCTCTCCCGGGCCGTGTCTGCCGAATACAATAGACGCGGAAGGTTCCGCCACGCGAGACGCACGCGAATGCCCAGCCCACCGCGGCCCATCTATCTCGATCATCACGCGACGACCCCCGTCGATCCGCGGGTCTTCGAGGCCATGCGGCCGTTCTTCCTCGAGAAGTTCGGCAACGCGGCCAGCCTCAACCACGTCTTCGGAACCGAGGCTGCCGATGCCGTCGAGCAATCTCGCGCGGAGGTTGCGCGGTTGCTTGGGGCCGATTCGAGCAGCCTGATTTTCACCAGCGGCGCCACAGAGGCGAACAACCTGGCGCTGCTGGGCGTGGCGCGCGGGGGTCCATCCGGGAGGCACATCATCGCAACGGCTGCCGAGCACCGTTCGGTGCTCGACCCGCTGCGCCGGCTCGAACGCTCGGGCGCCGAAGTCACATTCCTTCCGGTCGATGAGCACGCCCGCGTGCGCGCCGATCAGGTCGCCGCGGCAATCAAGCCGAACACAATCCTGGTCTCGGTGATCTTCGCCAACAATGAGGTTGGTTCAATCAATCCGCTCCGCGAGATTGGCGAAGTCTGTCGCCAACGAAACGTTCTCCTGCACTGTGACGCGGTTCAAGCGGTCGGAAAGATTCCGCTGGACTTATCCGAGCTGCCAATCGATTTGCTCAGCCTGAGCGCCCACAAGCTGTATGGGCCTAAGGGAGTCGGCGTCCTCTTTGTCCGGCGCGACCGCGGACGGATTGCCATCGAGCCCCTGCTTTATGGCGGCGGTCACGAACGACGCCTGCGTAGCGGCACGCTTCCGGTCCCGCTGATCGTCGGCCTGGGTGCGGCGTGCCTCATCGCTCAGGAAGAAATGCACGACGAGGCTGCACGGCTCACCTTGCTTCGAGACCGTTTGCAAGCCGGCTTGCAGCGCGAAATCGACGGCCTATCGTTCAACGGTCATCCGACCGAGCGCTTGCCGGGGAATCTCAACGTCAGTTTTGAGTCGATCGATGGCGAAGCCCTGCTGGCCGGGTTGACGGGCCTGGCAGTCAGTTCCGGGTCGGCGTGCACGTCGGCGGACCCGGAACCCAGCCATGTGCTGCGAGCCATGGGCCTGAGCGAGGCCATGACGCGGGCGAGCCTGCGGTTCGGGCTCGGTAGATTTACAAGCGAATCGGAGATCGACGAGGCCGTAAGAATCGTCGATGCGGCAATCCGCAAGCTGCGAGGACACTCCGCCGTAACATCCCTTCCGAAGAGAGGTTAAGGCAGAGTCACCCAGGCGAGCTACCGCGCCCCTGCGCCGTTTCCTCCCGCTCCAAAAAAGCCGCAGAAATCGCCCAATCTGTGAGACGCCGCACAGAGCGAATTACTTGCCTGTGCGATACTTGCATCCATAAGTCTGGCCGTTTTGGGCATCGAACACCTTCTCGATCACTCGGCGGGCGGAGGTCATTCGCACGGTCATCACTTAAACTCATACACAGAGCCGCCTGTCGGGTGATTGTTTTTTCCTCATAGAATTATTCGCCGAATAAAGCGGGGAGCGGCCCCTTGGCCTCCCCGTCTTTTTTTGCGCGCAGAGATCGACACCCCGGTTCGGCACACAGCTTGACGCCCTGTTCCCGATTCTCAAAGATTACGGAACGCTTGCCTTTCCATCGGCCGAAGGAAGTTGAGATGCACGGCGACGATCAGCAGCGAAACGGAATGAGTCGACGCG
Source organism: Planctomycetaceae bacterium (assembly GCA_035949535.1). Lineage (GTDB taxonomy): Bacteria > Planctomycetota > Planctomycetia > Planctomycetales > Planctomycetaceae > DASPSM01. The sequence goes on from DASZIA010000352.1 coordinate 38,074, forward strand.
AGTTTCATCGCCTGGCGACGGCGGCTCTGGGCGGCGCACTGGCGGGCACGATCGCAGGTTGTGGCGACGGCGACCGGACAGCCAAACCATCGGCGAAACCCGACCCGACGGGCACGCAAACTGCTTCTAAACCTGCCAAAGCTGACGGGGGCGCAGCGCCCGTCGCCGCAGTCTCCACCGTGGCTCTTCACGCGTGCCGCGGCCTCAATGAATGCAAAGAACAGGGCAAAGACCACAAGAACACCTGCGCGGGCCAGGGAAATTGCTTCACGGTCACCCATGAGTGCTCCGGACAAAACGACTGCAAGAACCAAGGCGGCTGCGGCGGCACAAATGGGTTCAATGAGTGCAAGGGCAAAGGCGGCTGCGGCCACTTTCCAATCTCCGAGGCAACATGGAAGAAGGCCCGCGAGAAATTCGAGTCCCGCATGACGCAAGCGAAAAAGAAAGTCGGACCGGCTCCCGCCGCTGCCGGCTGAGTCTTCGTGTATGAGCGATCGCTCGAAATTAACATGATCCCCGCACGGCTCGGTCACCCCAATCTCGGACTCGGACTCGGCCTGCGGACCGTCCACTACCAGCACATCCTCGACAAGAACCCCAGCGTCGATTGGTTCGAGGTCATTTCCGAGAACTACATGGACTCGCAGGGGCGGCCCCGCTACGTGCTGGAGCAGGTCGCCGAGCGTTATCCGATCGTGATGCACGGCGTTTCGCTCTCGATCGGCAGCACCGATCCGCTCAACTTTGAATATCTCCACAAGCTCCGCGATCTGGCTCGATCGGCGAAGGCCCTCTGGGTTTCGGACCACGTCTGCTGGACGGGCGTCGCTGGCCGCAACACACACGACCTGCTGCCGATTCCGTACACAGAACAGGCGCTCGCGCACGTGAGCGAACGAATCAAGGTCGTTCAGGACGTCCTCGAGCGGCCGCTCGTGCTTGAGAATCCCAGCACGTACATTACGTTTGCCGACTCGACGATGCCCGAGGCCGAATTCCTCACACGAATGGCCGAAGCGACCGGCTGCGGGCTCTTGCTCGACGTCAATAACGTCTATGTGTCCTGCTTCAATCATGATCAGGATCCCGTCGAGTTTATCCGCTCGATCCCTTACGAACGGGTCGTGCAGTTTCATTTGGCCGGCCACACCAACTGCGTGACCCATCTGATCGACACACACGACGGTCGCGTGGTCAATCCGGTTTGGGAGCTGTACCGCCTGGCTCATCAGCTCACCGGCGGCGTCTCCACGCTCTTGGAATGGGACGCCCGGATTCCCCCCTTCCCGGTGGTGCATGCGGAAGTCCTCAAGGCTCGCAACTACATGGTCTCCGAGCTTCCGGGATTCGCCGCCGACGCGCTGAGCACGGCTACGCCCGCCGAAAGCCCGCTTGAAGCGGAAGAACTCTCTTACGGCCAGGGCAAACCCGGGATTCCGCAGCCGGCGACCTACGCCACGGCAGAATTTGAATGACGAGCCACCGGCGCGAGTTGCGGCAGCTCGCCCAGATCCAGCGCTGGCTGCAAGCCGTCATCACTCATCCGGACGGCGTCGAAGCGGCCCTCTCGTCCTCCGAGGCGCGCACTGAGATTGAAGTTTCGCCCGAGCGGATTGAGGACGTCGTCGAACCCTCGAAGCGACGGACGAGCATCGAGCGGCTAGAGGTGTACGCTAACGCCTATTACGCGCGGCTGCTCGAATGCCTGCGCGACGAGTTCCCTGCCCTGCTCCATGCGGCCGGCGAAGAAGTCTTTGACGGACTGGTGTTCGGTTACCTGCAGTCGTATCCGTCGCAAAGCTACACGCTCTCAGAATTGAGCCGGCAGTTCGCCCAGTACTTAGAAGAGACGCGGCCCCGCGACGCAGATGACGAGAGCGGCACCCCGTCGTGGCCCGACTTCATGATCGACCTGGTTCGACTGGAGCGCTGCTACAGCGAAATCTTCGATGGCCCCGGCGCGGAACGGCTCACACTTCTGCGCGGCGAGGACCTTCGCGATCTTGCTCCCGACGCGTGGGTGGGAGCTCGCCTGATCTGTGTCCCGTGCCTGCGGCTCTTGTCATTGCGGTATCCGGTGCACGAGTATGCCACCGCCGTCCGCGAGAAGCAGGATCCCGATCTTCCGGAACCCGAGTCGACTTGGCTGGCGGTCAGCCGGATCAATTACGTAGTCCGCCGCTGGACGCTGACCCGAGTGCAGTTCGAGCTGCTTGAGGCGCTGATCGCCGGCGAAACCGTTGGCTCTGCCATCGAACGGGCCGCGAAACTGGCGGTCGAATCGGGCGAAAGCGTCAACCGGCTGGCTGAGAACCTGCGCGACTGGTTCGCGGAATGGTCAGCTGCCGGATTCTTTCGCGCCCTTCAGGTAGACGTAACCTGAAGACTGGCTAAATCCAGTTTCTACTCATCCTTCTCAAACCGCTGCAATTCGGGGCAGATTTCGACAAGTTGTCCGGGCGATCTCTGTGACAATCGTGAAAGCTTGATTAAGGAGCGCGGCTGTTCGTTGCTCTTCAAACCCTGCAGGAGCATACTGCCGCCAAGCCGTTCCTGGCTCAACACCTCACCGCTGGAGTGCTCCCCATGGTAAAGAAGTTGCTGTGCCGCTCGATCGCCTGTCTGGGATTTTTGTTCGCTGCTGCGCCCGGCCTCTTGATGGCGGCAGCCCCCCCCGCCTCCTACGAAGTTGCGGAAACCGTTCACCTCGGCGGCAAGGGCGGGTTTGACTATGTCACCCTCGACCGGCGGAACAACCGGCTCTACATTCCGCGAAGTACGCACACGCAGGTGCTGGACACCACTACGGGCAAGGTGGTCGCCGACATCGAGGGCCAAAAGGGAAATCACGGCGTGGCGCTGAACCGCCAGGCCGGGCGCGGATTCATTTCCGACGGACCGGGTTTCGTCGTGATCTTCGACACGAAGACGAACGCCGTTTTGGGCCAGGTCAAGGTTGATCGCGGCGCCGACGGGATCATCAATGACAACGGCACGGGGAAGGTTTACGTTGCCTGCGGCGCCTCCAGCAGTCTGGTCCCCGTTCCGGTGGACGTCGACCCCACGAACGGCAAGGCAGACCCCTCGATCGATCTGGGCGGCAAGGCCGAGTACCTCGCGGCCGACGGCCAGGGAAAAGTCTACGTGAATCTTGAGGACAAAGATCAGGTCGCCGTCGTCGACGCCAAGGCGGGCAAGGTCGTCGATAAGTGGTCGATCTCGCCCGGCGGGACGCCCGTCGGCCTGTCGATCGACGCAAGAGGTCATCACCTGTTTGTCGGCTGCCGCAAGCCGCAGAAGCTGATTGTCATCAACACCGAGGACGGGAAAGTGGTGGCCGACCTGCCGATCGGCGCCGGCTGCGACGCAACCGCTTTCGACAACGGAAATATACTCGCGAGCTGCGGTGGCGGAGACGGGACGCTGAACGTGGCCCGCGAGACCTCGCCCGGAAAATTTGAGATCATCCAGAGCCTGAAGACGCGATTCCGCGCGAAGACAATGGCCGTGGACCGCTCCACTCACACCATCTATCTGCCTACCGCCGAATACGGCGAAAAGTCGGGCGGCGGCCGGCCGCGGCCGAAGCCGGACAGCTTCATGGTCGTCGTGGTCAAGCCGGTCCAGAAGTAGATTGCAACGGGCTTGGCTCAGCCGAACGGAGCCGAGGGCGTGAGCCCTAGGAGTTTCTTCTTCAACAAGCCCACGCGGGCCAAACCCGCAAGCGTGAGCTTGTTGCTTTTGGGACTTGCTGGGTCAGGCAGTGGAAAGCGCCGAGTCCCCAGATGAGGTCGGTGCAGTCCAAACCGATCACCTCTCGGCCCGGGAAGACTTCCGCCAGTCTGTTTTGAGCGACCGCGTCATTCGGATGGTTATAGGTCGGCAGCAGCACCAGCGTGTTGGCGATGTAAAAGTTCGCGTAGCTGGCCGGCAGGCGCTGCCCCTCGTAAACGACGGTGGGCGGCATGGGGACCGGGATGATCTCCAGCCGGCGGCCCTCTAAGTCGGTCATCGTTTCGAGCCGGCGCAGGTTCTCGCGTAACGGGGCGAAATTGGCGTCGGCGGGATCGTCCTCGATCGCCGTCACCACCGTGCGCGGTCCGACGAAACGGGTGAGATCGTCGATGTGGCCGTCGGTGTCGTCCCCCACGATGCCGTCGCCCAGCCACAGAATTTTTTCGACGCCCAGCATGTCGAGCAGGCGGGCTTCGATCTGGGTCCGGGATAGGCCGGGATTCCGATTGGGATTCAGCAAGCAACTCGTCGTCGTGAGCAAGAGGCCCTCGCCGTTGCTGTCGATCGAGCCCCCTTCCAGGACCATTCCGCCTTTGCGGCACGGAATGCCCAGCGTTTCCGCCATCCGCCCGGGAATCAAGTTATCGAGATCGTGCGGCGGATATTTGTTGCCCCAGGCGTTGTAGTCCCAGTCGATCGCCAGGCGCGGCACCTGGGCGCGCCCGCTGTCACGATGCCTCAAAATGATGGCACCGTGATCGCGGCACCAGGCGTCGTTCGTCGGGAAACGATGAAACCGGATGTCGCCCGCGGCTCGGGCTGCGTCCAGAAAGCCCCTCGCCTTCGCCTCCATGTCCTCATCATTGACATTGATGTGGACCGTCTCTGAGCGGGCCAGAGCCGCGACCATTTGGGCGTAAACCGGGAAGATCGTCTCTATCTTGCCGGGCCACGAGGCCTCCTTGTGCGGCCACGAGAGCCACGTCGCCTCGTGAGGCTCCCACTCGGCTGGCAGGCGGTAGCCGAGCTGCTTGGGCGTTGCTTCGGCGGTCGAGGGGCTATTCACGAGCGGCTCAATCGATGTAGCGGCGGGTGATATCGCCGTAGGCGTCTACGCGGCGATCCCTGAGGAAGGGCCAATGCGTGCGGGCGAAGTCGAGCTGGCTGAGATCGACCGGCACCACCTGCGTGGCCGGCTGGTCGACCGGCCCGCGCCAGAGCACTTCGCCGCTCGGATCGGCGACAAAGCTTTGCCCCCAGAATTCGATCCCGTCGCCAGCGGGAATCGCCGGATCCTTTTCGAGGCCAGTGCGGTTGACGCTGACGACAAAGCACCCGTTGGCGATCGCATGCGACCGCTGGATCAGCTCCCAGCTCTGATGTTGCCGCCGGCCGAACTCGACCTTTTCGGCCGGGTGCCAGCCAATGGCAGTCGGGTAAAACACGATGTTGGCCCCGCGGAGAGCGGTCAGTCGGGCCGCCTCGGGGTACCACTGATCCCAACAGACCAACACGCCGATCTTGGCGAACCGTATTTGAAAGGCCTGAAAGCCCAAGTCGCCCGGTGCGAAATAGAATTTCTCGTAGAACAGCGGATCGTCGGGGATGTGCATCTTGCGGTACTTGCCGACCAGGGAGCCGTCGGCGTCGATCACGGCCGCCGTGTTGTGATAGAGGCCCTCGGCCCGCTTCTCGAACAAGCCGGCAATGATCGCGACACCGAGTTCTTTGGCGACCTGCCCGAGTTGGTCGGTGGTCGGTCCGGGGACGGATTCTGCCAGGGCGAAAAAGGAATGGTCCTCGCGCTGGCAGAAGTAAGTCGAGCGAAAAAGCTCCGGCAAGCAAACGACCTCGGCGCCCGAGGCCGCGGCCACGCGGATCTGAGCAACGGCCTGAGCCAGATTCGCGGCCGGATCGGGCCCGCAGCGGAGTTGTATCAAGCCGACCGAGACGGTTTTGGCAGGCATTATCTTTCTGGACCGGTATTTTCTGGGAACCTCATTTTCGCGGTCCCCACGCGGCGGCTCAACGCGCGGCCGCGTCCAGTTCCTCGAAGACCGCCTTCATCAACAGCGGCAGGGCGACGGTGGCGTCTGCGTATACTTCCGCGAACCGGCCCCCTTCGTGAGGCGGCATGAATTTTCCCCAGCTGACCCCTTCAGAGTAGGTGCAGCCGGAGAGTCCGCCCCAATGCACGGGCTCAGGGCAGATGCGAACACCGTAACGGAACCGAGGAGTCGGCAAGCTGGCGCCGAGCCGGGCGTTGGTGATGTCATAATAAGGAGCGACCTGCTGGGCCCAGTTACGCGGAACGCCGCCGCCAATTGTAAAGATGCCTAACGTCTGACAGTCACCAATCAGCCGGGCATACTCCTGCAGATCGAGAAACGGATTGAACGGAGGGACCGCCTGCAGCACCGTGTGGTGGTCGGCCTTGGCCGGGTCGATCCCCTTCTTCGCCAGAGCCCGGTGCATGGCCCAGGTGGAGACATCGAGCCCCATCTCGCTGTCGGTGAAGGCCGGAATGAAGACGGGGACGTTCTTCTCGAAGGCGCTACGCAGCACGCCCGGTCCCTCAGCCAGCTCGCTTAGCCGCTTGCCGAGGGCCCGGCAAATTCGGGCCGACGACCAGACGCCGCCCTCGGGTTCCGTCTTGTCCATCACCAAGGCGACAAGCTGGGCCACCTCGTTAAGGTTGGCTTCCATCTCCAGCGTGTCGTAGATCCGGTTGTAGCCCTGGTCGAAAAGCTCGGAATCGCTCTTCGAAGGGTCACAGCGGTAGTGCGTGAGGCCGATCGACTCGGTAAGCCCGTGCGCCATGAGGGCGCCGGTGGCGACCACCGCGTGAACGAGGCCCCGCTCGATCAGGTCGCAAAAGATGCGGCCCTGTTTGGCGACGGTCATTGCGCCGGAGATGGTCAGGACGACGCGGCACGACGGATCCCGAGCCATCTCCAGGAGCACATCAAAAGCCTCGCCGAGCTGGCGGCCGGAGAATGCCGTTTTGGACATTGCGCGCAAGAGGTCGCGAAAGGAGGCGATTCCGTCGAGAGAAAGGCTCTCTAACGGTTCAAGACCGTCCTCACGCCCGTCGTGGAGCGAACGCGTGTCCATGGCAGCCGCCAACCCGAGAGCAGTCTGGGTTATGTCGAAGTGGCCACTGGTTCTTCTTCCAGTGCGCCCTCCGTATGCGGTTCCAGGATAAAGCGAGGCATCTCGCGGATGGCAACGTCACCCAGCTCGATTTCCTCGCGGATGAAGGCCAGGACGTCTTGCGGGTCGGTTCTGCCGCAGGTGAAGACGTCCAGTGCGACCAGCCCCAGATCGGCATAGGTGTGGCAGGAACAGTGGCTCTCGTCGAGAACCACGACTGCCGTAAAGCCGGGGGGAGAATTGTGCCCGAATTGGTAACGAACTTGGGAGATCACGTTGGCGCCGGCGCGCTTCGCGCCTCGGGCCATGGCGGCCAACATCGCTCCATCATTTAGACAAACGTCACGTGAGACGTTACGGCAGTCCACCAGAAGATGTTTGCCCTTTTCCAATTCATAAACCCTCCCAGACGCGTAGGCGACTCAGAGACCTCCCCGCTCCACGCCATTTGGTCAAGACGACGCAGAACGAAAAGGCCGCAGATCGGCACAACGCCGATCCTGCCGATGGATAAAGATCGAATAATTTATGACGCAATCTCCAGATGAATCAAGACATATTCATCGCCTGCGCAAAAAAAAATTGGAGAACGGACGGCCTCGCGCGTTCGAAGGCACGCTGCAGAGGCTTCGCGCGGTGCCGCGGCGCGCCGGCGAGCGACTTCCTCAGGCGCGCCAAAGCGGTCTTGACGCGCGGCCGCAGGACGGTCGAACCGCTCGGCGCGCAGTCAGACGCTGAAACGCACGACGATCTCGTCGCCGTCGCGCATCACGTACTCTTTTCCCTCGACGTGTTGCAGTCCGGCGGCCTTCACTTCGCGCTCCGAGCCGAGCCGCACGAGGTCGTCAACAGCCATGATTTCGGCCCGAATAAAGCCTCTCCCGAGATCCGTGTGGATCGTGCCCGCCGCCTCGAGGGCCGTTCCGCCGCGGTGCAAGAGCCACGCGTGGACCTCTTTTTCGTCACTCGTGTAGAAGGTGATCTGGTCCGTCACCTGGAACAGAGCGTGCAGAACTTTGCTTGCGCAGGGCTCGCCAAGCCCCATCTCGCGGGCAAATGTCTCGCGGTCGTCCGGCGGAAGCTGCTGAACTTCGAGCTCCAGTCCGACCGGGGCCGAGACGCAGCGCTGCCCCAACGCCTCGACCTGCTTGATGAGGGCCTCGTCGACCGCCCCGTCGGCCGTGTTGAGCAGTGCGAGCCGCCCTTTGCGGGTCAAAAGCGAGAAAGATTTGGTCGCTTTGTCCTGCGCTTCGCTGAATTCGAGTCCCGCGACCGATTCACCCGCCTCTAATTTGGCTGATATCGGCTCAAGAGCGGCAATTTCTGCCTGTAATTGTTCCCGGTCGGGCCGTGGCTTGGCCAAATCCTTGCGCAACCGCCCCAGGCGGTTCGAAACGACCTGCAAATCCGCCAGAACCAGGTCGTCGTGAAAGGCCCGGATGTCGGCGAGCGGGTCTGCCCCGCCAAAACAACCGACCACCTGCACCAGCGCGGCCGACTCGCGGATCACCCCCAGCCTCTGGCCGTTCGATTCGTGGTCTTTCCGGTCGAGGCCCGGCGTGTCGAACAGCTCGATCCGAGCCGGGGAGACTTTTTTCGGCTTGAACAGCGCAACCAGCTGATCGAAACGCGGGTCTTGGACGACGGCGGTCCCCAACTGCCCCAAATGGGCCTTGGAGGGATCGGGCTTGACCCCCGTCAACAGCTCGAAGAGCGCGCTCTTCCCCGACCCTTGGTAGCCGACCAATCCGAGTTTCATGGATCCGACCTCGTGCGACGACGCTGCGCGGGCTCGTCAGCTGGTAAATGCGGCTTTTGGCGTCCGTCAGCCGTGCATCGACTCTGGGCCGACGGCCTCGAATGCGCTTTGGTAGTGTTCGATTTGGGGGTCCCGCGCCCCTTCGGGCCAGACGATGGCGACGACGTCGAAGCGGGCGCGGCGATTCCAGAGTTTCTTGCTTTTGAGGTACGAGAGGGCGGCGCGAGTCACTCGGGCCTGTTTCTCGAGCGTCACCGACTCGGCCGGATGCCCGGCGTCGAGCGACTGCCTCGTCCGCACCTCGACGAACACAATCGTCTCGCCGTCCAAAGCGATCAGGTCAATCTCGCCGCACCGGTTGGCAACACCGCGGCCGACAATTCGGAGGCCCTTCTTCTGCAGGAAAGCCGCCGCGCGCTGCTCGCCTTTCCTGCCGAGCAGTCCTCGCAACCATTCCTTCATCGAGCGATCTGCCTCATGGTCGCGTTGTTTTCGGCTCCCCGCCCGCTGTCGGTGCTCAGAATCTTCTCCACACGGAAA
>DASZIA010000353.1:0-47639 GCA_035949535.1 Planctomycetaceae bacterium
GACCGTCGGAGGCGGCGAAAACCTCGAAGCCCTCTTTGGTCAAGTTATAGGTCAGGACTTCGACGATCGGCCGCTCATCCTCGATGAGCAGGATCTTCTGCTTCATACGCCCAGACCCTAACGGGACCATGTCAAGTTTCCAGGTGGGTTGGGTAAAGTTTCAGTGAAGTATGCGGCCGATTTCTGTGATTCTGGCCCCGAGCATTCGAGAAAGGCGCCGCATCAAGGGACGGACCGAGCCTGTGGCCATTCGGCTGTCGGCTTAACGGGATCGTAGCGGCCCTGAAACCATGCTGCCACGAACCGCACCCGCCGGCCGGGTCTGGCGCGAGTTGCGAACGGGCCCTTTGCAATCGAAACGGGAACGGGCGGCACGCTGATTTGCGACGCAATATGCGCCAATCTTGCGCCGGGCGTGCACCCTCATCGGGGGTGGGTCAACTTTATTTCCCTATACGAGAATTCGTGACCCGACCCACCCATTTCGGCCCTCTAAATCGTGAGCCATTCTCATGTTAAGGTGGGTCAACTTCTTGTTTTCTCGCGAAAATTGGTGACCCACAGAATGCTGTCCGCGCGTGATACACAACTGTTCGCGAACGGACACTCCAATGTCGGTCGAAGCGCGGGCGCGCAAAGACTCTTGAACGTGAGGCACGCGGGCGCAAAGACGCGCTCGACGAAACGCCTATTTCTATTCAACCACAAAATACAAATTGGCCAAGATCAATTTTCAGAATTCGACACTGGATCAGCGTTGCTACTTGGGACCGAAGTAACAGAACTTCTTGGTTCCCCTAGGGGTGAGGGGGCCCGGTCGAATTTGGCCCCTGTCCGCCGCCCCCGGTACAATCGCGGCATGAGCGGGGCGTGCCGATGACCGACAAGCCGGACGTGGGCGGCTGTTGAGCGAGTCGGCGAAAAACGCCGCCTGAGGAATTCAACACACTTGCCGAAGAGAGGAACGAACATGAGCTACGTCTTCCGTTGTTCGCTGCCGCTGGTGTTCCTTGTCGCGATGTGCAGTTTTGCCACGGTTGCAAGAGCTGAAGACAACAAAGCCCCGGACGATCCAGAATTAAAGAAGGACTTCGCTGCGCTACAGGGTGTATGGGAGTATCACAAGATTGACGGAGGACGGATTCTCAAGACTCACAACGGAAATCAGACGACTCTCGCACACTTCGATTCAAGCGGCAAACTTGCATCCAACAGGGGCTTCATGACGGAATTCAAGCTCGAAAAGTCGGGCGAGGTGAAAATCTTTACGTTTGCTCGTGAGCACGAGCAACTCAAAAACAAGAGCGAGGCGATGTCCTACATCTACCGACTCGATGGCGACACGCTCTACGAGGTACCGGCCCTTTTGTTGAATCGAAACTCCTGGACAGACAAGCCGATGATTGTCGTATGGCATCGCGTCATCAAACCCGCGAATTAGGACCAACACATGCAAAGCCCCTCGCGGGAGAGGGGCTAGAGGTGGGGGGGGGCCGGTCGTTGACTCGCCATCGGGAGCGCGCGCAACTTCGATGGTTGCGATCGCAGGGCTTCGGATCCTGCGGTATTGGAACGACGAAATCTGCGAGGAATGGGACGCCATCGCCGAATCGGTCTGGAAAGCGGCGCAAGGCGACCCCTCACCCCCGACCCCTCTCCCGCAAGGGGAGAGGGGAGAAATGACGCGCGCGTCTGCCGCAACGGGGAGCGTGAGGGCGGACATTCTCGGTCTCCCACTGTTGAAAAACCGTCTTCATTTGACGGGCGCGCGGTTCGGGTCATGCTCTCTATGACTTATCTTTCGGCTTACCGCCGTTCACCAGGTAAATCAGGCAGAGGACGCACACGATTCCTCCGACGATCATGCCGGTAAGCTAACCCGCCGCGTACGGAGTGGCGGCAGCCAGTCCGCCGTGTGTCAGGGTATAGACGACGACCGCGCCGCCCCAGACCACACCGACCAGCGCAAGAATTCGTTTTAGCATTTACGCCCCCTCACGATTTGGTGCACGTATGGCGGATTCGACGCCGGTCAGCCCGCCCTAAGAATCAGGCGGATAACGGCAGTCGCACAGTAAACGTCGTCCCGCTCCCGGGTTCGCTCGAGATGCCGATGCTGCCGTCGAACTCTTGGACCAGGTGTTTGACGATCGACAGCCCCAATCCGGTGCCGCCGACGTCGCGCGACCGGGCGCGATCGACTCGATAAAACCGCTCGAAGATTCGCGACTGGTGCTCCGGCGGGATTCCCGGCCCGTTGTCCTGAACGTCGATGCGAGCCATCCCGTCGTCGATTCGCCAGCGGACGCTGATTGTGCCGCCGTCCTGAGTGTACTTCACCGCGTTGTCGATCAGATTGCCCAAGATGGTGTGCAGCCCCTCTTCGTCGGCCATCACGTTGACGTCGGCGGCCGGCGCTTGGGTCACGAGGCGCTGGGATTTCGATTCGGCCACGGCCAGGTGCTCGTCGATACACTCCCGCACGACGGGCGAGACCTCGACCGCGCGGACGTCGAACACGTTTTCGCCCGATTCGATCTGCGCGAGGCGCAGCAGGTCTTGGATCAGTGCGTGCAATCGGCCGGCTTGTTCGCCGATTCGCTCGACGAAATTCGTGCGATGCTCGGGCTCGTCGAGCGCTCCGTCAAGCAACGTCTCGGCATAGGCTTGAATCGCGGTGAGGGGCGTCTTCAACTCGTGCGACACGTTGGAGACGAATTCGCGGCGGATGTTCTCCAAGCGGCGCAGCTCGGTGACGTTGTGGAAGACGAGCACCACGCCCGACGTCGGATTGCCGGGGAGCCGCGACGCCAGCACCGCGACGACGGCGTGCTTGCGGGGCAGGTCGATTTCGAGGCTGGTCGCCTCGCTGCCGGCCAGGACCGTGCGGATCACCTCATCGATGCGGGCGTGGCGAATGACCTCCCAGATCGGACGGCCGACCGGGTTGCTGACCTGCATATCAAGCAGATTGCGCGCGGCCCGGTTGGCAAACAGAATTCGCTGGCTGTCGTCGACGGCCACCACTCCCTCGACCATGCTGCCCAGCACCGTCTCGAGCCGCTCGGTGCTTTCTTGCAATTGGCGGCTCTTGCGCTGCAACTCCTCGATTCGCGTTTCGAGTTGGCGGTTCATCGATTCGATCGCCGACTCGAGATTGCGGGCGGTGCCGCGGGGCGTCGCCGGCGCGGTCCAGATTGCGCCCCCAGATTCACGGGCGGCTGCCGATTCGGTGATTCCAGCGAGGCGGACTGCAGCCCGGTGCAACACGCCCCAGGTGAGCAACACTCCGAACCCGGCGACCGTCAGCACGGCCTCCCAAATGAGAATTCCGGCGCCCTGCGAACTGCCTTGCCCGAAAGCCCACGCGGCCAGTGCAGCCAGCACGAGGTAGCCGACGGCGGCGGTCCAGAAGAAACGCGACGAGAACATCGATCAGCTGCCGGTCTTGTTAAGTGGCGTCCGACGGGGAGAGTGCGTGGCTGGGGCGAGAACTCGAATTGCCGTGTTTTGCGGGATCGACTAGCATCCGCACCCATTCTGACTCAAGGCTGTCGACCGTTCAAATCGCGCTCAGGCAAGGAGTGAACCGTGCGACCTCCGGAACGCTATAACTACGTCACCCAAACGCGTTACGGCACGCTCATGTACAACAAGAACGACGTGCGCGTCGGGCGGTCGCTTGAGTTGTACGGCGAGTATTGCGAGCGGGCAATCATCATCTTCGATCAGATTCTGGCGCCGGGCCAGGTCGTCGTTGACGTCGGTGCCAATATCGGGGCACACACACTCTTTTTCGCCAAGAAAGTCGGCCCTGCCGGCTGCGTGCTGGCCTTCGAACCGCAGCGGCTCGTCTACCAGACACTTTGCGGCAACATGGCGATTAACAGCATCACCAACGTGCATTGTTGGAACGCAGCCGTCGGCGATCACCGCGGTGAGATCAGCGTCCCGCGGGTCGACCACGAACGGGAGATTGATTTCCAAAGCCTCGAGCTTGGCGGCGCCGAAGGCGACCGAGTGCCGATCATCCAACTCGACGGCATGAATCTGCCGCGCTGCAATCTGGTGCGGATCGCCTCGCCGGGCATGGAGTGCGCGGCCCTTGACGGGGCGGCCCAATTGCTCAAACGGGCCAAGCCTATCGTCCACATCTCGAGCCAACTCGAGCCCGCGCGGGAGGCAAAATTGCTCGAGCGGCTCAATGAGTTGGGGTACGCCGCCTATTGGCACTCGGCCGACCTCTTCAATCCGCTCAATCACGCCGGCAACGGCGAGAACGTGTTTGGCACGCAAGCCGATCGCTGCCTCTTGTGCGTCGACAAGGCGGTGGAGCGGCACTTAACCGGCTTCACCAAAGCGACCGGCGCCGAGGCGGCCTGATGCTGGTCGGCGAGGGCGAGGCTTCCGCCACATTTGCGCGAGCCAAATAACCGGCGCGATTCGGAATGTCGACGGCAGACCCCCTCACCCCCGACCCCTCTCCCGCAAGGGGAGAGGGGAGAAGACTTGCACGCAACGCCTTGTTGGCGCAATGCAGAAACCGACGCTACCACTCTCCCCTTGTGGGAGAGGGGCTGGGGGTGAGGGGCATTCCGAGCGTTGTCCACAAATCGGGCAGCGTCATATAGACTGAGCTGACTTCGGCCGGAAAAATCCGGTCGACAGACTGTCTTAGCCCTTGTTTGCTTCAGCGGGTGAGCGTTGGACTTCACATCGGCCGATGTCGAGCGGATCCGCTCCGGGGGTTTCGTCTGCGACGTCGAAGTTCATTCTGAAATCGGTTCGACCAACGACCGGGCGGCCGAGCGAGCCGAAGAGGCCGAATTGCGCTGTCCTTGCTTGATCCTGGCAGCGCGGCAAAGCGCGGGGCGTGGCCGAGGCGTCAATTCGTGGTGGTCGGGACCCGGGGCCCTGACATTCTCGCTCGTGCTCGAGCCCCGGCGCATCGGGCTGGCGACGGAGTCTTTCCCAGAAGTCGCCTTGGCTGCCGGCCTGGCTGTTTGCGAGGTCATCGAGCAGACGCTGCCTGAACAAGCAGTCGGGCTGAAATGGCCGAACGATGTGTATCTCTGCGACAAGAAGGTTTGTGGAATTCTGCTCGAAGCGCCGCGTATCGCCTCGGGCCGACTGATCATCGGGATCGGAGTGAACGTCAACAACACACTGGCCGCGGCACCGGCGGATTTGCGTCGCACGGCCGTCTCGATGATTGACGTGGCCGGTCAGCCGCTCGATCGCACCGAAGTTCTGGTCACCCTCTTGGAACGGCTCGACATGTGGCTGCGAGCGCTGGCCGTCAACAAGAGCGACGTCTTCGATCGCTGGCGACCGTATTGCGTGCTAACTGGAAAGAGAGTCCGCTTGAAAGCGGGCACTCGCGAGGTCGAAGGTCTGTGCCAAGGAATCGACGACCGCGGCCGGCTGGTGATCTCGACGTCGCAGGGGACGGAGTCTCACCGTAGCGGCACGGTACTTTCGTTCGAATGATGGTCCATGCGGGCGAGGACCAAAATCTATTTCGAGGAGCCGCTCGACAAGAACCGGAACAGGCTCTTGCTCTTCTTCGGCTCATCCGCGCCTTCGGTCGCCGGATTCTTGTCGATGGCTAGCGCCAGCTGTTGGATCGACTTCGTCAGTTTCGACTTCGGCGCCTGCGTGATCAGCGGCACGCCATTGTTGCGGGACTCGACCATCGCCGCGTATTCGTTGGGGATCTGCCAAAAGATCTCGCGGCCGATCGTTTCTATGGCCTTCGTGAGACTGATCTGAGTCTCTTCGAGGCCCAGGCGGTTGACCACGACTTTGATCTTTTCCGAGATCCCCTCCTGCCGATCGAAGAACTGCAACAGTCGGACGACGTTGCGCAGTCCGGGCAAGTCGAGTTGTGCGACCAATAGCACCGTATCGGAAGCACGCATCGCAGCCAGTTCCAGCGGGCTATAGGCCTTGCTCAAGTCGATGATCAGGTGCGTAAAGGTCGCCTTGAGGAGCGTGATGACCCGCCGGAGTTCCTCGGGATTGATCGGAGTCGCTTCTTCGAGATGGATAGGCCGCGGCAGCAGGAAGGCCCCGCACTCGTGCTTGGTCAACGAACGCTTGAGCAGCGCGTAGTCGAGCCGCGTGATATTCTCCGCGACGTCTTGAATCGTGTAGTCGGGAATAATGTCGAGCCAGACGTCGGCGTCGCCCAGCGAAAGGTCGAGATCGATTACGGCGACGCTGTTGGCCGGATTCTGCGCAAGGACGCAGGCGAGATTGACCGCGAGAGACGTGCAGCCGACGCCGCCCGCCGCACCGGCAATCGTATAGATCTGGCTCGAGCGGACCTCGGTCTCACCCTCGCGCAAGCCATGAATTTGCTGAATTCGGTGCAGCGCCGCGAGGAAGTCCTCCAGCCGCAGCGGATAGTTCAAGAATTCCTTGGCCCCGTTGCGCATCGCCTGCAGGATCACGCTGCCTTCGGTTGAGCTGCTCACGACCAGGACACTGCAGGTCGGCAGCTCCTGCGTGACGCGCGCGACGATGGCAAGCCCCTGTGCGGGATCAGCGTCCATCGCGACCAGCGCGATGTCGGGCTGCGTCTGCATCACGACGTCGGTGAAGAACTCGTAGCGCGAACACTCGGCCTCGAGCCACACCATGTCGATCCCGAGCAGCAGATGCTTGAGCGAAGCACGGGACGTGTCATTGGGATCGACGATCGCAAGCCGGCAAACGCTTTTCATCAGACCTAAACTCTCGGAAGATTTTCAACGGTTCAGACTGAGGATTCGATTCCCGGCAAGGTCGGCTCGAAGCCGCATTGCAGCCGGGCTCCGCTTCATGGGCCGCCCGCTCCGGCCGGCACGTACAGGCCCGATTGCGGCTCGTAGAGGCCGTTGCGGACACTCGACAACGGTGGAGTCGGTGACGCCGCAGAGGAAGAGCTGGCTGGCGCGGCGGTGCTGTAGTAAGCCTGGGTTGCGCCGCTGGGAGTCGCCGTCGGCGACTGAGCACTGACCTGTCGCACGCTACGGTTGTAAAACCAGGTCGACGCTGAACCGTTCGGCGCGTTGGGAGCCGCAGCGGGGCGGGCCGGCTGTTGGGACGCCGACGTTGGCGCCTGCATCGGAGCCATCGACTGGGGCGCTTGCGGAGCCGGTCCAAGCGACATCGAAGCGGCAGCCGGAGTACCAGGCATCGGACCAAATTGTGCTGCGCCTACCGGGTCGTGCATTCCCGGGGGCGGAGACATCATCTGAGGCACCGACCGCATCGTCGAGGCTGCCGGCGGTGCGGGAGGAGCCCCCGGCGCGACCGGAGAGAACTGCTCATGCAGCGGAGGCAACTCCTGTACGGGGACCGGCGAGATGAGCGGCGCCGGGCCGTGCTGACCCATATCAAAGTCGAGGATCGGAGGAGGATATCCGTTGGGATGGCTGCCCGGTCCGCAATTGGGGCACACGCCCCCGTTGCTGGGAACTTCGAGCATGCCGTACCAGTAGAGTTCGCGATCTGTGGGCTGCTCAGTGAACATTCCGGGGCCGCCCGGCGGCATCTGGCAGTCCTGCATCGCGCCGGCGAGTACTGGCGTCACGAGAATCACAAGCTCGGTTTCGGTCGTTTGATAACTCACGCGACGGAAGGCGGCTCCGATATACGGGAGTTCGCCCAAGAACGGCGTCTTAAAGGTCTGAGCGGTGTCCTGGACCTCAGTCAATCCCGCGAGCATGAAGGTCTCGCCAAACCGCATTTCGACCGACGTATTCACACGCCGCGTCGTCAGGCCAGGCACAGTCAGTCCGCCGGTCGTCACTGCATTCGAGAAATCCTTCTGGCTGACTTCCGGTTGAAGGTTGAGTCGAACGCGACCGTTGCCCAACAGAATGGGTACGGCGGTCAAACGAACGCCGAATTCCTTCCATTGAATGGTGACGGTGCCAAGGCTTTGCGGGACGAGGATCGGAAATTCACCGCCGGAGAGCATGTTGGCCGGCTGACCGTTGGTCGTCACCAGCACGGGGCTGGCGAGGATCTTCAAGAGCGACTCGGCTTGTAAGGCATCGAGAAACATCGCGAACGTGTGGTTGTTGTTGACCACTCCGCCCAAGAGCGAGGGGTTGGCTGCGAAGTTCTGCGGATTGACGCCCAGAGCGGGAGGTCCACCGAGCGGCAGATTCAAAGTGGAAAGGGGCGCCAAGCCACCCGGCAAACTTCCCAAGAATGCAAAGTTCGTCGTGCCAAGGAAGTTGAATCCCAGCTCCTTGAGCTTGGTTCGGTCGATCTCGATCACTTTGACCTTCAGCTCGACTTCCTGATCGCCACCGACTTCCATCTGGTTGATCACGTTGGGATAGAACTCCTTGGCGATGTCCATGATCCGCGGAATGTCCTCAGGCCGTGTGACATACCCGCGGAGCACGACGCTGTCCCGCACGGCGATTGCGGTCACCGCGTCGGTCGGAAACAGGTTCTTGAGATAGGCCTGCAGGTGCCGTACGTCGCCGATCACGAAGACTTCGACGGTAAACGAAGTGTTCTTTTCGTCGACGAGCACCAGCGAAGTGACGCCGGGAGCCAGCGCGTGAATGCGAATTTCATTGGGATGCATATCGACTTTGGTCACGTGAACGACTTCGGGATCGAAGCCGTAGACCGTCGAGATGCGGTTTTTCAGTTCGATGATCTTGGCGAACTTTTCGACGAGTCGCAAATCGCTTTGCGGCTCGGTGACGCGTATCAGCGGATCGTTATCGACGGGCAACGGCGCCGTTTCATCCTGCTGGGCGCCTGCGGTCCGCGCGAATCCGGCGGCGGCGAGAACGAGAACTAATGTCCGAAAGAATTTCGGGCTCGACTGGGCGAACATGCGCATCCCTGCACCTCGAGTGGCGGCTGAATCCTTGTTACGAAAACCGCGCGGCGCGACCGGCTTGCGCCGGCCGCCCGCACTGTTCTCGTCACCCCCTACTGATTCGTTTCTTCCTCGGCGCCTTACGACGCTTTATTGTGTTTCAAGGCCCTTTGGAAGAATTCCATCCATCCCGACCCGGCCTTCGCTCCGCCTTTGGCGGAGGTATCCGGTTCATCGGGAAGCTCGACTTGCTCTTCGCGGAGCTTGTCCCCTTCAAAAACCTTCAACAGCCAAGTCGGCTTTTCCTTCTCCTTGACAGGTTCCGGCTTGACCTCGGGTTTTGGCGGGGCTTGGGCAACCTTGATCTGCTCTTGACCGAGCGAATCGCGTACGGCAACTTTGCCCTCGTCTCCGTCTCCGTCTTTCTTGTTCGGCCCGCGAGTCACTTTCAAATGCTCAAACGCAGTCTCATCCACTTCCGACGCTTTGGCCTCCGTATCGTCCCCACGATTCCGCACGGCCAGGGAGATATTTCCCTTGCTCTTGGCGAGCATCAAGAGAACGTATTGATCCGGAGTGACCAACAGTGAGATGTTCTTTGCGGAAAGCTCCTTCTGCTCGCCGTTAGGAACGGCGCTCTGTCGGATATTGTCGGTGGCAAAGACCTCGAGGTATTGCAGGATGGTCTTGGCCTTCTTGATTTCTCCAAACTGGCTGTTCATTTGCCCGGGGATGTTGTGGGGCACGGTGTACGTCACGACGACGTCCACTCGGTCCCCCGGCAGGATGAGGCCACTGTGAGTTTCGGTGACGGTCACCGGCACTGTGGCGACGCGCATCCCTTTCGGGATTTCGCTCGATCCCCCAAAGACCCCCTTCTCGTTCAATTTGGCGATCATGATGGGCTCGTTCGGAGTCGCCGAGACCCGCAATGATCGCTCTTGGTATTCCTCGTGCGTGGTGACGGCACCCTGAGGAATGTCGTTCTTGTCCCACGCTTTGAAGGCGACGTTCGAGTCGTCCAGCGGTTGGCCGGGCATGATGTTCGTGATTGCCACGAGCACCTTGCCAGTCTCCGCCGGCGGCTTTTTGTCGCCGGAAAGAACTTGTTGCACCCCCAGCATGGCCACCAGGCCGCAGCCGATGGCCATCGCTAACAAAACGAGAGATTTCATCTTCATCTGCGGAGCTCCTGGATCGCCTCGTGGCGAGCAGCTTCCTCATTGGCCCGGCCGTTTCGCGGCCGGGCCGGTCTTACGACCGGCTAGGCGACCGCGGGCCGCCGCAACGAAGGATCCAGGGTTTGGGCTGTCGGTGACGGCGCCAAACCGCATCACCTTCTTCATCGGCACCGGTCCGGTAAGACCTTCAGCCTTTAACGAAGATATCGATCGGAATGCTTCTTCGGGCCTTAACGGCTGTAGGGTCTCAACCTTGCGGCCTGCCGGGGACCGAGCGGATTAACCGCGGGGGCCGGCTCGGGCTTCGGGGGATTTGCTGTCTGCCTCGCCTCAAGTCCTTTTTGAAGTCGTTACAAACGGTCACACAAAATCGCCGGGCGGCCCGACGCTGGCCGACGGGCCAGAGCCAGGGGGTCCGGCGAGAATTCGCTTAGATCATTCCCTCGTAGAAAAAGTAGGCGATCGAGCCGACGCAGATTGGAATTCCGTACGGCAAGAGCAACATCTTGGGTTTGCGCTCGGCAGCGATCCGCGAGAGCTCGCGGGGATTCTTGATGGTCAGCCATTCCGACAGAATGACAAGCAATTGGGCGTAGTGCTTGTCGAAGCTTTTGCGCCACAGGACCATGGCGACGGCCATCACGGCGCCCACGATGGTCGAAACACAGAACGCGTAGAAGGTTGTTGTTGCGCCCAACCAGGCCCCGACGCCGGCCAGCAATTTCACGTCGCCGGCGCCCATTCCGCCCACTGCATAGAGCGGCAAAAGGCACGCGAGACCGACCGCCATTCCCAGCAAGCCGTCACCCAGTCCGGCCCAGCCGCCGGCCCACGTACTGTATGCAAGGCCGGAAAGCACCATCGAAAACGTCAGCCAGTTCGGCACGCGCAACTGCTTGCCATCGATATACGCGGCCAGGATGAGCAGCACGCACACCAGGCGCACGGGCCAATTCGCAAAAAGATCGTGGGACCAATCCATGATTCCTTGACACCTTTCTGTGCCGAGTGATCGCAGAAGGAGGGAAAACGGCGGCACCGCCGTGGCGGGTTGCTATTGAGGGCGGCCCGGAGTCGTCGCCAACAGTCCCGTCACCCAGCAGACGATGGCGACGACCATGGCCGAAATCTGCAGCCACGCCGCCAGCGGTACGTCAGACCAGAATGGGAACATGAGGACGCCCCCGAAATGAGTCAGTGTTGAACCGGTTGGCCGTAAGTAGCATTGGAGCAAGGCGTTTCGCGTCGGATTCATTCCGGGCGGGCCAAGTCCAGGAACTCATGGCGCCGGGCACTGAAAACGTAGGCCATAGGGGTCGACTGTCAAGCACGGGCCGCCGGAACGGGGCCCATTTTCAGCAGACGAGCGCCGTATCGATGGCGCGGGCCGGTTGCGGACCGCAAGCGAGCTGTGGAGACAGTGCGCTTCCGGCCGCCTTTTCAGACTCGTCTCGAACGACCGCATCAGGGGGATCTGCCGCCCGCAATTCCGCGAGGGTTGGAATATCCCCACCAACTGTCGCGACCAGAGTGTGGCGTCACGCATACTCGGGGAAGTGGCGGACTGCAGCATCGATGGCGTGAAGCAAATCGCGACCTCGGCCAGATTCGGTCAAGCTGCTCCAGACTGGGAAATCGTAGGAGGCTGGTGTCGAAACCGGCGCATGGAATGGCCAAGGGTACTCCGGGTTCGGGCCGTCGCTTGCAAGATCCGGTGCCAACCTTTCAATTGCGTAGGCCAGCGGCGCGACGACAGGGATCCAATTTTCCAGATCCTCGGCCCGGCCGAATCCGAGAAGTTTGGCGATTCGCTGGACCTCGAACGCGGGACGGTCGTCCAAAGCCTGCAAAAACCGCACGAACGAGGCATGGCCGCGGCGCGGCGGCCGGTTCGTTCGCCAAAAGTAAGCCTTCCCAAGCTTCTCCGCGACCATCGCAAGTAATGCAATTGCTGGCATGGACGTGCGCCCGCGCGGCGCAAGAGAAGCAGCACTTCGTAGTCTGATTGAACCTGCTCGAACCAGCGCGCTTGTCGATCGTTCATGTCAATTGCGCGTGAACGAGACCGAAACTTCGAGCGACCACCCCTCCGGCAGCGCCAGCTTTCCGTGCTTGATCCTGTCCCACTGCTCTGGTGTCACGTCAGCGACGAACAGCGTGTGCTTTGCCTCCGATTCCATGTCCACGCCGAAATCAATCGGTTGGATGGGATCTTCCGAGCGGCTCGCAATCAGATTATTGACCTCGACAAGCCGTATCTCACGATCCGGAGCATTCGTCGGGAGATAGTGGACTTCGACAATACCCGGATCGGTCTTCAGATGCCGATCGGCATACCACCGCGCCATCATGTCCCGGTCGAACTGAAGAATCGACATGGTCACCTCGCGAATAAAGGTGTCCTAAGCCAACTCGCTCTCTGAAGGGACGACGAACGGCTTGCGGTAATCGCGCGTCAGGTACGAGTTCGCCTCAGCCGCCGAATCGCCGACGAACGTTTCGGTCTTGGGATTGATGGCGAGCTTCTTGCCGAAACGGACCAGCGGAGCGTCCTTGATCGCGACGTCGTTGTACCAGAGATGCTCCTGGAAGCGATCAAAGGTATCCCAAGCTTCTGTGTCGCTGCCAAGCCGCTCGGCGGCGTCACTCCCCTCGATGGGCGTGCCGAGACGATACGAAATGTTGCCCAGATGGCACAGGGCGCTTGAGAGGTGACCTTCGAGCACCTCGGCGTTCAGATCAGACGGTTTGCGGCTGCGAACCGCCTTAAAGAAGTTGGAAAAGTGGTTCGCACTACCGTCAAACCGCTTGATCACCTGGTGCTTGAGATCGAACGCCACGCCGCCCGTATAAGAAGATCGCGGCACCACCACGTATCCTTCAGTCCCGTAGAAGATCGCGCCGACCGCCGCGCCACGCAGCGGAGGGGTCTTGAGACCGCGGACCTCGAATACGAGGCGCTTGCCGTTGGGATAATCGTGGATCGAGACCTGCGTATTCGCGGTTTCGCCCGCGTCTTCGTAGCCCAGCCGGCCGCCGTAACTCAGCACGCTGGTTCCGATGTCGTCGACGCCGAGACCCCAGCGGGCGAGGTCCATCTGGTGGATTCCCTGGTTGCCAAGGTCTCCGTTGCCGTAGTCCCACATCCAGTGCCAATCGTAATGGAGGCTCTTTCGGGTCAGCGGCTTGATCTGGGCGGGACCGGACCACAAGTCGTAGTCGACCGACTTGGGAATTGGGTAGTTTCCTTTGGGGCCAATCGATCCGCGGCGCTTGTAGCACAGGCCCCGGGCTAACTTGACCTCACCGACTTTGCCAGCGCGGACGAACTCCATCAGCTCTCGCATGCCGGGATTGGTGCGGCACTGCATGCCCGCCTGGCAGATCCGCTCGTGCTTGCGCGCGGTTTGCACCAGCCGCCGCCCTTCGCTGACGTTGTGGCTCACCGGCTTTTCGACATAGACGTCCTTGCCGGCCTGCAGCGCCCAGATTGCGGCGAGTGAGTGCCAGTGATTGGGCGTGGCGATAGAAACGCAGTCGATCTGCGAGTTGTCGAGCATTTTGCGGATGTCGCGGTAATAGGCAGGCTCTTTCTTCGTCCGCTTCTTGACGCGCTCGACTCTCGATTTGCCGACTTCCTCGTCGACGTCGCAAATCGCGACGATCTCGCAGCCGCGCAGCATCCCGAACGCCTGCAAGTGCTCCAGCCCGCGATCGCGGACCCCCACGCAGGCGATCCGCAGTATCTCGCTCGGGCTCGTGGACGCCTTGGCGGTGTCCTCAGCATGCGCCGGCGTCGTTTCGCTGGCCAGCACGGCCGCCGCGGCCGCGAATAAAGATTTCTCAAGGAAGTCCCGGCGAGTGCTCATGAGGATCCCCTAAGGAAAGACAAATGCGAAGCCCTGGAAGGTCACGTGTGCTCGAAGCTCCTTTCACAATACAAAGCAGCGCG
The DNA here is from genome assembly GCA_035949535.1 of Planctomycetaceae bacterium. GTDB lineage: Bacteria > Planctomycetota > Planctomycetia > Planctomycetales > Planctomycetaceae > DASPSM01. Next base: position 13,970 of record DASZIA010000353.1, read on the forward strand.
AGCCCCGACAACGCAATGCTCGGCCAAAAATTTGCCTGCGCGGCCCCGTTGTCACGCCGCGCGGACCGTTCCGTGGACGTACTGGGCTGCTTCGAGAAACAGGCAGCGAGTTTCGTTGTTGAGCAACCGGCGGACTTCCGACTCGTTCGAGACGGGTGTGAGAAATAGTTCGTCGACCACGTCGTCCGCGAGCCCGCTCAACAAATAGATGTGGGCCCAATCGGCGGCGGAAGCGAGTTGGGTCGCGCAGACCAAGTCGGGTGGCGCCTCTTTCCGGAGGGGTCGGATCGCGTCGCGGGCGCTTTCGCTGTTGCGAATCATTTCCAGCCCCTGCGGCAACTCCGCCTCGAGATCGGAGAGGATGACGATCTTTCCGCCCCGAGCGACCAAACTGCGGCCGACCTCTGCGGCAGCGCCCAACTGTTCCCACGCATGCAGGCCGAGCTCGTGATCGATGCCGGCGATGACCACTTCGGGTCGTTCATTAACCTCCACGTGCCACTGTTCGGCGAGGAGCTTTTTGCCCTCCTTAAACACGGGCTCACAGACTCCCGCCAATACCCGAGACACGCCGCCGGTCGCTGCCGGAATGACCTGAATCGTGAACGGATTCCCCAACAGCCAACCGATCTCATCGATCAAGTCGCGAAGCGGGCGGCTCTCGTTGGGCCCCAACTCGAGGTGCCCCTGCCCCTGCGTGCGTTGCATGGCTTCAGCGGATGACAGCCCGGGATAGAAGACGCTATTAGTGCCGCGGTACCCCATCAGGGGATCGAAGGCAACCGGGCCGGCCGACATTAAGAAGTCCGCCTCGACGACGTCGCGGGCCATGTAGACTCGCTCGCCGGTGGCTGTCGATGCCAGGTAGACGCAGCCGTTCTTGCGCGCAGGATCGTGCAGCGTCCAGCGCACCTGCGTGCGGACGTCTTCTGGCAGTTCGGCCCGCGGATCGGGCAGTTCGGATTCCAACCGGGTGGCCGGCTGAATCACGGTGAATTTCTCCGCGTCGATGCCGCGCGGTGCCAAGACCCCCCAAATGCCGGCCACGAGTCCGGCCGCGCCGGGAGTATGCCGATCGAGGGCCAGGGTCACGCGATCGCCGGGGATCACCGCCTGGTCGATCGATGGAAAGTCGACCGGTGCCCGCAAAGCGGCCAGCAGCTCCTTCTTATAAAGAGAGTTCGGTCGCGGGGCGGCGTGCTCGGCCACGAGCCGGTCGCTCTCGATTTCGCATTCGAAACGCTGGTCATTGCCGTAGGGCAAGACCACGTGTTTGGAGGCCACAGCTTCGCTCCTTATCGGTCGAGTTATGGTAGAATCGCCACTCAGTGAGAGTCAACGCGGCTCGCAAGCAGTGATGATCTCCGAATTTGAGTTGGCGAAACCGACACACCGAACCGATTGGCTTGGGTTGAACGTCTCGTGCAGCAAATGACCGACGACGATCAACTCATGGTGCGGATGCAGGCGGGCGACTCGACCGCGTTTAACGAACTGGTCGAACGCTATCAAGGCCCGCTGATCGGCTTTTTCTTTCGCAATATCCGCGACCGGCAGCTTTGCGAAGACTTGACTCAAGAAACGCTGCTTCGAGTCTTCAACCAGGCGTGGGATTATCTTCCCTCCGGCCGGTTCCGGGGCTGGATTTACCGCATCGCTCGCAATCTGCTGGTCGACAGCGTACGCCGGCAATCGCACGACGCGCTGGTCCACGCGTTTTCCCGCACACACGATGGCGAGTCCGATGCGATTAACCGCCTGACGGCCAACATCGCGCCACCCGAAGACCTGGCCGATAAGCGCGAGCTGGCGCGGATTGTGGACGAGCTCTTGCGCGCGCTGCCGGCCGACCAGCGGCTGACGTTCACCATGCACCATTATTCGGGATTGCCGTTATCGGAAGTGGCGATGGCGATGGACACGAGCCTGCCGACTTGCAAGAGCCGACTGCGGCTGGCGCGCGAGAAACTGCGACAGAAATTGCGCGAGCGAGGATTGAGCGTGCGCGAATCAGTTCCTTCGCCAGAAGACGATTCGATCAACTCGAGCGCCTGACCCGTAACCCCCGGCTCAACGGGCCGAATTAAGTTGAGTGCACCGCTCGGTGGAGGACCTCCGCGCGCACTGTCCGGTTCCGAGCAGCCACCAATGTGTAAAAGGGCGGCGTTCGAGTTCCAGAAACTCCTCGATTCCGGGACGTTCCATCTGGGGAACGTTAGTCCTGACGCTTCACGTCTTCACCACCACTCGGGGTGATCCAAGCTCGCAAAGTGTCGTCGTTGAACTTTGCACGCTCGATGAATCGGCTCGAAGCATCGGCAAAGGCGGCGCAGAAGCCTTCCGGGTCGAATCCACCGAGCGGAGGCAATAGTCCCTTTGCGTCATACGTGAGATCCTCGCTTTTGGTCCACGGAATCGCTCGCTTGGCTTCGACGACCAGGAGTGTATCAGCCGCCCCATCTCTGATTTGAGCAAGGTCGAGAGCCCGACCGGCGGGAAAAAGCGTTCCTTGGCCCGTCACCACGAAATACGCCGCGTTCGTGCCGGCGCCGCTTTCGTCCGCACGATAGACATCCGGCATTTGCGCGAGAATCTTAAGATTGTTGGGGCTGTCCCACGGCTCAGTCAACTTGTAGCCGTCGAAGAGCGCCTTGAATCCGAGATTGGGAAGCAGCGCCACGCGCCAACTATACGTCGTCTTCCCGTCGGGACCGACCAACGTCGCAGGTGGAAAATGTTGGTGCTCAGTCTGATAGGCGTACATCGCTTTTGCGATGATCGACAAGTTGCGCATCGATCGGGCGTGCTGAACTTCCTGAGCGCGTGTTCGCGGCTTTGTTGGAGTTCGAGCTTCGGCCTGCTGCGGTTGTATGAGCGAAGGAGTGGCAAACACCTCGTTGGGAATTGATTCAAAGTCGAGGAAATAACGTATCAGTCCCGATGGATGATTTGCGATGTCTTCACCGATTGGGATGCCTGACGCTGTGCGCACCAGTCGTGGGTACCAGATGCCGCGCGGGGACTGTGCCACCTGTTCGATGACCTGCACTTGGTTTTGAGGGTTTCCTTTGCCGTCCCGTCCAGTTTCCAATTCATACCGGATTGCCAAATATCCCCGCCGTGGATCAACCCAGGCCCGCCACGCACTCGACGGTGGCCTCGTATCCTGGACGCTGACCAGAATTGCGTCCTTGGGGCCCCGGATCGGAAGCGGGTCAACAGAGACGTGGCAACCTTCCGCTGGAATCCCCAACGGCGGGCGACCGACGTACTCGGGCAGCAGCTGCGCTGTCGGGCCGCCGTCGTTGGCCGGTATCGCGATGTAATCTGGGGCAACCGATTCGATTTCGTATTTCAAAACTTTGAGATTCTTGGTCGTCAATCGCTTCGGAGTAACCTCAACCTTGAACCGGTAGCTCGTCTGACCGTCGGAAACGAGGACTGGGTAAAAGCGGATCGTCTTGGCCGCTTCTCTCCACCAGGCTCGCGGATCGACGTCGTTCTTTGGTCGCGGTGGATTGTCCTTTCCCAGCATCTCACGGCGCAATGGGCCGGGAATATCAGCTTCCGACTGTTCGATGCGCCATTTCTTCCCGTTTCGCCACACACGCCAGACCGTCGATGCTTCGGACCAATGGCTGCGGGAAGATCCTTGGACAATCAGTCCTGAGTATGTGTCCATCGCTTCTCGTCCGGCTCGCATGCCCGCAAGAATCTGCGTCAATTCCGGGGTGGGAACGTAGTCGACCACTTTTGCGTCACGAGGAACTCCCAACGCGAAGACGTCCGCCGGACCGGATTCTGGATAATCGAGTTCGAGCCGCATCTGCGGGTCGTCCGCAAACTCCTGCCTGTCGATGCGGAACTTCGGCAACCGGGTTTCAGGGTCGACCCGATAGACGGTTACGCGTTCTCGCCCGCCGTCGATTTGACGAAAGGTCAATTGAAAATCGACCCAGCGTTTGCCGTCGGCTTCAACTTCGACTGTTTGCTGCTTTACCAGCTGTTCGAGGGATGTCGAGGGATCAATTCCCGCTTTGTCCTGAAAAAGCCCTCCAAAAATGGCCTCAATTTGACGCAAAACGTCTTCGTCGAGTGAGGTCATCGGTAAGTGAATCAAAGTGCGATCCGCCACACGATATCGCAGCTTAAGATTCGCGCCACGACTGTCGAACTCCGCAAATCCGGGATGCCGAACGGCGACGATCCCCTGGGATGAAGAGATCCAAAATTCCCCTTCCCTGCCCACGATGCGGGCATGGATCCAGGGCTTAGATTGCATCCGCTTGACGACCTGCGCCCAAGCATTCGAATGGGCGCTTGACCAAAGGATCGTGAGCACGACCACAGCGACCGCGCCTCCCATCGCCGCCACCCAGCGCCGACGAGAAAAGCCGTGGCCCAATCCGAGCCACCAGGTTTCACGCCGTCGAGCGACGACCCGGCTGCGGAGATCGGTGAAGCGCTGTCGGAGCCGTGCTTCGACCTCGGGCGGCACGGTTTGCGACCAGTCAATGGGGATCGAAATCCGGTCGTCTGGGGGTTCTTGGCCAAGAATGTTCACGGCTTAATGTCCTTCGTCTGAGTCGGCGCAAGATGGGCGATGGTTGACTGCAGCCGCTGTCGGCCGCGCGCAACGTGTTTGCGGGCGCTCGGCTCACCGCAGCCCAACGCGGCGGCAATAGCCTCGTACGAGTGTCCCTCGACAAGCCGCATGTATGTCGCCACGCACTGCTTTCCCGGCAGCATTGCAATCGCTTGCAGAATCTCGGTTTCCGTTTCTTGTTGTTCCAGTTGTTGTGATGCTCCACTGTTTGTCAGCGCACGCATTTTCGAATGCGATCCATCCACTCGCAGTTGTCGTGATCGTCTCCTGAGCCGGTCGCATGCCGCATCAATGCAGATCCGCAGCAGAAGCGCCTGCGGATTGGAGTGCCGACAAAGTCGTCCCCATTGCCTCCAAACGGTTGTCAACGCGTCTTGTATCGCATCATCCGCGTCGTCCGCATTGCGCAGAATCCGCCAAACGCTGAGGATCATGCGCTGTTCGAGCGGGCGAACGAACCGTTCGTAATCGGAAGCGGGGTCAGACAAACATCACCCTTGTTTCGCGCGAAACTAAGCGGCCCCGCGACCGGGCACCGCTCCTTTCAACATACGAACCGTCCGGCCAGGTCGATTCGTGGACAACGCGACGCAATTTTTCCAAACTTTAAGGTAGATCGCCGCCGAGTGGTGCTAGTGCTTGTCGTTATCCCCGTTCCATTCCCGAAATCTTCTCCCATCTTCAAGATCGCCATCAAACGACCGAAATGTGATTCATCAGCTGAAACCGGAAAGCCACACGTTTTTCGGCACGCGCTTCCGAGTACCCGAAACTCATCCGTTTTCGCGGACTCGCGCTTGGCCCCACGACGGATCGCGAAAGTCCCTCCGACCTGCTGGCGCGCGAGAAACTGCGACAAAAGGTGCGCGAGCGCGGGCTGACCGTGCGAGAATCTGTTCCGGCGTCGGATGCCAGAGTGCCTGATTCCGAGAATTGAATCTGTAACCGCGTGGAATCAAAGCACCGCGCCGACTACGCAGGCGGCGCGCCTTCGGACGCTGCCGGCGCTATTTGACGCTTGTCGCCGTGATCACGCGGTCCTCGGGATCCGTCGTGAGAATGAGTCCGCGAAATTGGACCTCTTGCGCGACCTTGTTCTGATGGAGCTGGAGCCCGATCGGCCCTGCCTGACAAAGCTCGGGCTTCGGATCGGTCCAGTCCGCTGCCAGCGTGCCGTTGATCACGAATCGGATGCGATCGCCAATCGCCAGAATCTCCATCTGGTTCCAGTCGTGTTGCTTGCCGGCTCGTTTGGCGACCTGGTCCTTGTCGTGATAGATCATGTTGCGGCCATACAGATCGTAGAAACCGTAGCCGGAAGGGAACATCACGAGATGGCCCTGGTAGCTGAAGGGGTCGCCTCCTTTTTCAACGGTCTTTCCCCAGAGCGCAATGCCTGAGTGCATTTCACTCGTGACCAGGCGCGCCTCGAAGATCAGACGAAAGTTGCGGTACTTTTGCGGCGTGACAAGATAAGTGCTGAACGCCGGACCGTTTTCCTTCGAGTTGCGACCGACGATGACGTCGTTCTCAACCGAGAAATACTTGCCGATTTGCCCTTCCCAGTTCGAGAGATCCTTCCCGTTAAACAAGTGGATCGGCTTCTCACTGGACGGAAGCTTTGCGATCTGCTGCGACGACCAGTCCGAACTGACCGCGTCGTCCGCTGAGATGGAAGACGTCGCGATGGCGCCCGTCGTAGTCACACAGATCGTGAACAGGACGCGGAATCGGTTGGGGACGTAAATTCGGCGAGGCATCATCGGCGTTCTCCAGTTCCTGCCCATGGATCAATGTTGAATTCGGGCATCATAACCCGGTTCGCGCGCACCGTCGCCCCCTCCAAGAGGGCGGACGATTTGCGCAATCGTCCCATCTTCCGCCTCCCCTTTTCGTTCTGTCTTCCCTTCAAGTGGTCCGATCATCGCGGTCGATACCGATGAAGGGGGCGCCGTAGGTCTGCTGTTACGGTGGGCGCGGTTGGTCCCGACTGGCGTCGAAGGACCGCGCCGATGCGACGGGTTGCAATCTGCCTGGCGGGAATCATGGGGCTGCTCACCGCCCACGTTCTTCCCCCACGAAACGCCCTTGCGGCGGAACCGGCGCCGGCGGCCGTCTTCACCAACAAGGTTCGATTTCGCATCCCCTTCCGCTATGACCCGGCGGAGATGCAGCGGCTGCAGGCTCGCGAAGTGCAGCTCTACGTCTCCACCGATCGGGGGCTCCGCTGGCGGATGGCCGACCGGGCCGAGCCGCGGGCCGACCACTTCGATTTTCTCGCGCCGGCCGACGGTGAGTATTGGTTTGCAGTGCGCACGCTCGACACGTTCAGTCGTCTGCATCCCGCGGGCAATAACATCGAGCCGGCGCTCAAAGTCATCGTTGACGCGACGCCTCCAGTACTTGAGCTGCTCTTGAGCGAGTTGGAACCGGGCAACGTCGAGCTGCGCTGGACGGCTGCCGACGATCACCTCGATGTGAGCAAGCTGCGGATTGAATACCGTCAGGCCGATTCCCCAGAGTGGCAACCCGCGGCCGTCGTTCCCCAGCCGAGCGGCCAGACGAGTTGGGAGGTCAAAAGCGGTGGCATTGTGGCCGTCCGCGGTTCGATCAGCGACCTCGCCGGAAACAGCGTCACCGCTGAGCGCGAACTCAACGTTCATCCGTCGCTCCGAGGTCAAAAGAAAGGGAACGAAACCGAGTACCGCGCCCCAGTCGCCAAGGCTGCCAACCCGGTTGGCGCTGATGTTCCAATTCGCGAAGCGGCAGCGCTCACTCCTCCTAACACTCCGTCCGCGAGCAATTCGTCTCAATCGACGGCCGAAGACGCCAAGCCGATGGCCTCGTCATCGCCACCGATCACGCCGAACGGAACTGAGCCGGCGGACAGTGGGCTCTCGTCCGATCACGACTTCTTCGTCGAAGACAAAAACAAAGCCGGCGACTCTGGGCCGAACATTCAGCCGAAGTTCCGCAATGATCTCGTCTCCGACTCGCCGTCAACACGGCCCGCGATCGTCCAAGAATCGCCGAGTGCCAGCTTCACTGCGCCGAACAGTTCCGACAACAACGCGGAGAAATCAACCGGTGCTCCGAACGCCGCGTTACCCAAGGACGATGAGCCGCGCACAATCGTGGTGAACACCACGGACTTCCAAATCGGCTATCGCATCGACGACCTGGGGCCGTCGGGCCTCGGCAAGGTGGAGCTGTTCATCACCACCGACAGCGGCCGCAAGTGGTACCGCTACGGGACCAATCCGAACAACAAGAGCCCCTTCCCGGTCAGCGTGCCCGGCGACGGAGTCTATGGATTCGAGTTGCGCGTGAAAAACGGCGCTGGGGTTGGAGACGACCCGCCGCGACCGGGCGACAAGCCGTCGATCGTGGTCGTGGTCGACAAGACTCCGCCTGTCGCTCAGTTGCTGCCGCCGCAGATCGGTCGCGGCAAATCGCACAACAAGGTCCTATTGCGCTGGATGGCTGAAGACGCTCATTTTGGCCCCACACCGATTCTGCTCGAATACGCGGTCGAGAAGCCGGGGCCCTGGCAGAAGATCGGTGATTGGCAGGCCAACACCGGCCGCTATGTTTGGTCGATCGAATCGGGGATGCCGGGAAAGGTCTATGTGCGACTCACCGTGAAAGACGGCGCTGGCAACGTCGCGCAGATCACGGCCCCGGACCAGCTGGTGATCGACTTCACGCGCCCGACCGCCCACATTATCGATGTCGAGGCCAAGTCGTCAGCTCCGGCCCACGACTAACATCGACCCGGCAGCTCCCAATTCCGCCGGTTAGTGGCGCTTAAAGTACTGCACGGCGCGCTCATGCTTTTCCGCGGCCGCCCGGGAGTTGAATGTTCCGAGGTTTCGTCGCTTTCCCGTTGAGGGATTCAGCTTGCGCGCGTAGAGCCGGTATTTACCAGATGCCAATTTGCGGTTCATGGGTGATACCTTATCAGCGGCTTTTCTGCGCCAACGTCTGGCTACTCTCGACAATCTCCACGCGTCGCAACCCATGGTCCAATCACAACTTCTCCTCGAGCCGGTAGGCAAAAGAGGCATATTTCGGTTGCCCCGTTGGCGTAAGTGAGCATACACTTACATTATGAGCACTGACGCTGCGCGCGGCCCAAGATTCGGCCAAAAACTCTCGTGCGAGGAGCGGCGGACCGCGATCCTGCGCGCGGTGCGACGCGTCTTTGCGGAAAAGGGTTTTGACGGCACAACCACGCGCGAACTGGCCGACGCGGCTGGGGTCTCGGAAGCATTGCTGTTCAAGCATTTTCCCAACAAGGAGGCCCTGTTCGCCGCGATGAAGCTGTCGCTCAACGAACAGGACTTGGGGCGGCTCGCGCGCATCAAGGAACTCGAGCCCTCTGTGTCGACGCTGGTCCTCTTGGTGCACTTTTTGACCCACTTGCTGATCGAGGGTTGGACAGCGGCCGAGGATGAGCCGGCAATACAAACGCGGCTGATGCTGCGCAGTCTCGCGCAGGATGGTGAATTTGCACGGCTTCTGTTGCGACGTGTGGCGACCGAGTGGGTGCCGAAGATTGACCAATGTCTGGTCGCCGCAGTCGCGGCCGGAGATGCGGTGGCGGCGCCGGTCTCTCCCCATCTTGCGGGCTGGCTGACGCAACACATCGGGTGCATGGTGATGATCGATCTGCTGCCGCCAACGCCTGTCGTGGACTACGGAATGTCGCGCAGGAGCCTGGTCGAGCACGTCGTTTGGTTTGCCTTGCGAGGTATGGGCGTCAGAGACGAAGCCATCCGCAGATACTACAACCCGCGTGCTCTCGAATTGATTGAAAGTCAGACATGAGGCGTCCGTCCGTGAGTGCAAACTTTTCGGTCGACGGGAGGGCGGACGATCATCGCCCCCTTGGTTCGCGACCGCTCGGGCTCGCAGGCGGGTTGGCGCTTATGCTGGTCGGCTGCCTGGCGATCGCCGGCTGCGTGCGGGCTCCCGCACAGCAACCCACCATGCCGCCCCCCGCCGTGACGGTGAGTTATCCGTTGGAACAGGAGCTCGCTGACTACGCCGAGTTCACCGGCCAAACGGCCGCTGTCAAAAGCGTCGACGTGCGGGCGCGGGTTTGGGGCTTTCTGCAGAGCGTGAACTTCACCGAGGGCGCGCTGGTCAAAAAGGGAGACCTGCTTTTCCAGATTGATCCGCGGCCCTACCAGGCGCTCGTCAACCAGGCGCAGTCCAAGATCGCCCAGGACCAAGCGCAACTGAAACACAACGATGCGCTCTACGCGCGCATCCAAAAGCTTCGCTCGCGCGGCGCAGCCACCCAAGAAGACCTCGACAAGGCGCTCGCCGACCGCGACAGCATCCAAGCCACCTTGATGGCGGACACCGCCGATCTCGAAGCGAAGCAATTGGATCTCAATTTCACACGGATCGATGCGCCGATCACCGGGCGCGTCAGTCGCTTCGAAGTGACCGAAGGCAACGTCGTGCAGTCGGGACAAAACGGAGGAACGCTGCTGACCACAATCGTTTCGGTCGACCCGATGTTCGTCTATTTCGACATCGACGAACGGACGCTGCTCCTGGTGCAACGGCAGGTGCAATCGGGACAGATGAAGAACGTGCAGGAGACGGCTTTTCCCATTTCCGTGGGGTTGGCCGACGAGCCCAACTTTCCCCGACAGGGGAGCGTGAATTTCATGGACAACAAGGTCGACCCCGGCACCGGGACGTTACGGTTGCGGGCCAACATCGAAAACCACGACGGCATGCTGACTCCCGGCCTGTTCGTCCGCTGTCATCTGCCGCTGGGCGCGCCGCGCCGCATGACTCTCGTTTCCGAGCAGGCGATGGGGAGCGACCAGGGTCAAAAGTACGTCTATCTCGTCAACGACAAGAATGAAATTGTCTATCGGCCGGTGAAGGTCGGACGACTTTACGGCGGATTACGCGTGATCGAAGACGGACTTTCCAAGACCGACAAGGTCGTCGTGATTGGGCTGCAGCGCGTGCAGCCAGGCGCCAAAGTCGAACCCAAGCTGGCCGAAATGCCGAGTCGACCCGGGGCCACGAAAATCAACGCTACACCAAACCCGGCACGGCCGGCCGGAAAATGATGCGACCTCGCTCTTGGTCGCTGCCTTGAGATTCAGTCCGGGCCTGATCCCGCCGCTCAACCTGGTGGAAGGGGTCCGCGGTTTGAAGCCCACAGAGATTCAATCAGAGTGAGCCGGTGATCTCGCGGTTTTTCATCAATCGGCCGATCTTCGCCGCCGTGTTGTCGATTGTGATCACGCTCGCCGGCGGGGTCTCGGTCTTCAACTTGGGGCTCGCGCAATTTCCGCCGGTCACTCCGCCGACCGTTCAGGTCACGTGCACCTATCCGGGCGCGAGCGCGAAAGATGTGGCCGAGTCAGTCGCAGCCCCGATCGAGCAATACGTCAACGGCGTCGAAGGGATGATGTACATGTCGTCCCAGTGCGCCAACGACGGGTCGTACAACCTCACCGTCACGTTTCGCCAGGGCTTCAATCTCAACATGGCCCAGGTGCTGGTGCAAAACCGCGTCAGCCTGGCCGTGCCCCTCTTGCCCGACGTCATCAAGCAGACCGGCGTGACCACAATCAAGCGGTCACCCGACATCCTTTGCGGCATCGCGATTCTGTCGCCCGACAATCACTACGATCAGCTGTTTGTCAGCAACTATGCCGTGCTGCAGGTCAAAGACGAATTGTCGCGTGTCGAAGGCGTTGGCGACATCTTCCTGTTTGGGCAGCGCGACTACAGCATGCGGATCTGGGTCGACCCGCACAAGATGGCATCGCGCGGGTTGGCTGCCTCCGACGTGGCGAACGCACTGCGCGAGCAAAATGCCCCGGTTGCCACGGGTTCCGTTGGGCAACAGCCGGCCATCCCTGGGCAAGAGACGCAGATTACGCTCACCACGCTCGGCCGCCTGACCACCGCGGAGCAATTCGGCAACATCATCGTCAAACGATCGCCTGATGGCCGACTGACGCGGCTCAAGGACGTCGCGCGTGTCGAATTGGGCGCGAAGAACGAGGACGTTAGTACGCGTCTCGACGGCAAATCGACGGTCTTCCTGGCCATCTTCCAGATGCCCGACGCCAATGCGCTCGACACGCACGACCGTGTCATCGCGAAAATGGAAGAACTCAAGAAAAGCTTCCCGGCGGGTCTGACCTACGAGATCGGCTTCGATACGGCCCCGTACACCCGCGAATCGATTCGCGAAGTGGTCAAGACGCTCCGCGACGCCATCATTTTGGTCGCCGTCGTGGTGCTGCTCTTCCTGCAGAACTGGCGCTCGTCGCTGATCCCGCTGGTCGCGGTTCCCGTAGCGATTGTCGGCACGTTTGCAGCGATGCTGTTGTTCGGGTTCAGCCTCAACAACCTGACGCTATTCGGATTGGTACTCGCAATTGGGATTGTCGTCGACGATGCCATCGTCGTCGTCGAGGCCGTCGAGCACCATATCGAGAACGGCCTGTCGCCGCGCGACGCCACCATCCGCGCCATGGACCAGGTCTCGGGCCCGGTGATTGCTGTCGGATTGGTGCTGAGTGCCGTCTTCATCCCCTGCGCGTTCGTGTCGGGGATCACCGGAGCGTTCTTCCGCCAGTTTGCAGTGACGATCTCTGTTTCGACCGTGATCTCGGCGTTCAATTCGCTCACCTTGAGCCCGGCGCTGACGGCCGTGCTCTTGCGGTCTCATGACAAGGAGACCGCGCCGCCGCTCCCGCGTTTGGCGTACGTTGTCGGTGGCGCACTCTGGGGCTGGTTTTATCTGGCTCCGTGGATGCTGCCGCGATTCGAGCCGTATCTGGCGACATGGGTGAGCGCCTGGCTGCCGAGCGCAATTGTGCCGAGCGCGATTCATGCTCTGCCGGTGACCGTGAAGGTTGCGGCGGCCATCGTCTGCGGCGTGCCCGGTTGGTTCGCTGGGGCGATTCTCAATCGCGCACTGAAGGGATTCTTCGTTTTGTTCAACCGGGGCTTTGCGCGAACGACCCGGCTCTACACGGGAATCGTCGGCGGCCTCGTGCGGGTGAGTGCGATCGTCCTGGTCGTCTATGTCGGCTTGCTGGGAGTGACCTATTGGAGCATCGGCGCGACGCCCAAAGGATTCATCCCCTTGCAGGACATGGGATACCTGATCTGCAGCGTGATGCTTCCGGACGCCGCCTCCAAAGAGCGTACCGAACAAGTCATGGCGCGGCTCGTCGACATCTCGCGAAACGTTCCGGGCGTCAAGCACGTCACGGGCGTGTCTGGGCAGTCGTTCGCGCTTTCCGCCCAGGGATCCAATTTCGGCTCGATGTTCGTCAATCTCGACGACTATGCCGACCGCCGCAGCGCCGCGCTCTCGGCCGATTCGATCGCCGCACAGATTCGGCAAGAAGCCGCGAAGATCCAAGAGGCGCAGATTTTCGTGTTCAACCCACCCCCGGTTCGAGGGGCCGGTCGGGCCGGCGGCTTCACCATGATGGTTGAGGACCGCGGCGACCTGGGACCCAAGGGTCTGCAGGAAGAAACCGAAAACCTGGTCAAGGCGGGCAGTGCCACGGGCGGGAAGTTGGTTGGCCTCGCGTCGGTGTTTCGAGCGAACGTCCCGCAGATTTTTGTCGAGCCCGATCCGCGCGAGTGCATGGCAAAGAGCGTGTCGCTACGGAGTTTTGCCGACACGCTTTCGATCTTCGTGGGCTCGCTCTACGTCAACGACTTCAACCTTTACGGCCGGACCTGGCAGGTCAACGTGCAGGCCGATCAGGATTTCCGCGACCAGATCGAGGATCTAATTCCGATGGCCGTGCGCAGCGATCGGGGGACGATGGTCCCGATCGGGTCGCTGGCCAGCATCCATGAGACAAACGGGCCGCTGATCCTGACGCGATACAACATGTATCCGGCCGCTTCAATCAACGGGGTCGCTGGGCCGGGGATGAGCTCGGGACAGGCGATCGACCTCTTGGCGGGCCTGGCCGACCGCGAACTTTCCAAGAACATGGCGTTCGAGTGGAGCGACATGTCTTACCTGGAAGTCATCGCGGGCGATACGGCGATGCTGATTTTCGGCTTCGCCGTGGTGATGGTGTTCCTGGTGCTCGCGGCCCAGTACGAGAGCTGGTCGCTCCCCTTGGCCGTAATTCTCGTCGTTCCCATGTGCCTCTTGAGCGCGATCATCGGCGTCAACATCGCCGCGATGGATGTGAATATCTTCACGCGCATCGGCTTCGTCGTGCTGGTGGGGCTGGCGAGCAAAAACGCCATTCTGATCGTCGAATTTGCCAAGGTGCAGCGGCGCTCGGGGGCCGATCGCCGATCCGCCACCCTCGAGGCGTGCAAGCTGCGATTGCGGCCAATTGTCATGACCTCGCTGGCGTTCATTCTCGGCGTGCTCCCGTTGATCGTTTCGCGGGGAGCGGGGGCCGAGATGCGGCAAACGCTCGGCACGGCCGTGTTCAGCGGCATGCTGGGTGTGACACTGTTCGGACTGCTGCTGACACCGGTCTTCTTTTACAGCATCGACTGGCTGGGCGAGGCGCATCTGTTCCGCTCGCTGGTGATGCAGCGGCTCAACAGCCTGTCGTTGGCGCTCGTGTCGCTGAAGCCGGTTCGCTCAACTGTCGCCCAGGGCTGGTCACGATTGGTCGCCGCCCGCCGGCCCCGGCTGCGGATCGCCCGAACGCATGGCAATGGCAATGGCACGAACGGCCATCTGACGGGCGGGAACGGCGCTCCCGCGTCGGATTCGACGATCCTTGGTGCGGGCAATGGGCACGCAGAGCTTGAACCGGCCGCGGAAGGTGACGAAAAGCCCGATGCCGAGCGGCTCGTCGGCTGATTCTCGGAGGACTGCGTGTTTTCGACGTTTTTCATTAATCGGCCGATCTTCGCCTCCGTGCTGTCGATCATCATCACGCTGGCCGGCGGGATCGCGCTGTTGACTCTGCCGATCGCGCAATACCCCGAGATTACGCCGCCCACTGTTGAAGTCTCGGCCGTTTATCCCGGAGCCAACGCGCAGGTGGTCGCCGACACCGTCGCCTCTCCCATCGAGCAGCAGGTCAACGGCGTCGAAAACATGCTCTATATGTCGTCGCAGTGCACCAACGACGGCACCTACACGCTGACTGTGACGTTCAAGAACGGCGTCGATCTCAACATGGCCCAGGTGCTTGTCGAGAATCGAGTCTCGCTGGCCGATCCCATCCTGCCCGATCTGGTCAAACGCCGTGGCGTTTCGGTGAAAAAGAAATCACCCAGCGTGCTGATGATCGTGAACCTGTTTTCGCCTGACAATCGCCGGGACAACCTCTACCTGAGCAACTATGCGACGATCCAGTTGAACGGTGAGCTTTCGCGGCTGCCGGGCGTCGGCGACATCACCTACGTCGGCCAACGCGATTACAGCATGCGGCTCTGGCTCGACCCGCGGAAGATGTCGTACCGCAACTTGACTGCCAACGACATTGTGACTGCCATTCAGCAGCAGAACACGCAAGTCGCCGCCGGTCAGATCGGGCAGGCCCCGGTCGCCCCGGGACAGGTGACGCAGCTGACGATCAGCACGATGGGCCGGCTCGTCGACGTCGAACAGTTCGCCGACATGATTCTCAAAACCGACGCTAGCGGTGCGCTCGTGCGCGTCCGGGACGTGGCGCAGATCGAGCTGGGGGCGCTGGCCTACGACCAGACGTGCACTCTCGACGGTCGATCGTCGGTGGCCCTCTCGATTTATCAGCTCCCAGGATCCAACGCCCTGGAAGTCTCGAAATCGGTCAAGAATAAAATGCAGGAGCTGAAGGCGAGATTTCCGGCGGGTCTGGATTACGCAATCGTCTACGACACTGCGCCCTTCATCAGTGAGTCGATCCGCGAAGTTTTCAACACGCTGCGCGACGCGGTGATCCTCGTCGCCGTCGTCGTCCTCTTGTTTCTGCAGAACTGGCGCTCGGCGATTATTCCGCTGGTTGCCGTCCCCGTGGCGATCGTCGGCACGTTTGCCGTGATGGCCGCCATGGGATTCAGCCTCAACAATCTCACTCTGTTCGGGCTCGTGCTGGCGATCGGCATCGTCGTGGACGACGCGATCGTGGTTGTCGAGGCGGTCGAGCGGCAAATCGAACACGGCTTGCCCCCGCGGGAGGCGACGATCCGCGCGATGGAAATGGTCTCGGGCCCTGTCATCGCCGTCGGACTGGTGCTGAGCGCGGTGTTTATCCCCTGTACGTTCATCACAGGAATCATGGGCCAGTTCTTTCGACAGTTTGCTCTCACGATTGCCGTCTCGACCGCGATTTCCGCATTCAACTCGCTCACGCTGAGCCCCGCGCTGACTGCCCTGCTCTTACGGAATCAAGACAAGGAAACCGCGCTCCCGCTGCCGTGGTTCGGATTCCCGTTAATCGGCGGCCTTTTGGGCTGGGACCTTTCGACGCGATTCGCTTGGGGCGACATGTCCGAGAATTGGCTGCCGCTCGCCGTGGTAATCGCGGCTGGGATCGGATTGGGAACGCTGATCGGTCGGCCAGCCAACCAGCTGCTCGCCCGGGCGTTTCGGGCGTTCAACCGGGGTTTCGACCGCACGGCTGCCGTCTACACCCGCGCGGTCGGCGGATTGCTGCGCGTCAGCGTGATCGTGCTGCTGGTTTACGGCGGCCTCTTGGTCTTAACGTACGGCAGCTTTCAGGCGACGCCGAAAGGGTTCATTCCGCCGCAGGACAAGGGCTACCTGGTAGTGAATGTCCAGCTGCCCGATTCGGCTTCCGTGCAGCGCACGCAAAAGGTGATGCAGCGAATCGAGGAAATTGCCGGAAAAACGCCGGGCATCAAGCACACGGTGTCGATTGCCGGCCAGTCGATTCTGCTCAACGCGAACGCCCCGAACTTCGGTGCGATGTATCTGATGCTCGACGATTTTCACGCGCGCGTGGCTCTGGGGCTCTCGGACAGTGTCATCGCCAGTCGTTTGCAGACGGCCCTCGGCGGTCAGATCGAGGAGGGACTGATCAACGTTTTCAGCGCGCCTCCCATCGACGGCCTGGGAACGGCCGGCGGTTTCAAACTGATGGTCGAAGACCGTGGCGACACCGGCCTCGAGGCCTTGCAGACGGCGGCGGACAACGTCGTCGAAGCCGGGCGAAAGACCCCCGGCCTGGCGGATCTTTTCACGAGCTTTCGCGCGAATACACCTTGGCTGTACCTCGACATCGACCGCGAGGCAGCCAAGACGATGGGTGTTTCGATCACCGAGGTCTTCAATACGCTTCAGGTCTACCTCGGTTCGCTCTACGTCAACGATTTCAACCGCTTCGGCCGCACCTGGCAGGTCAACGTGCAGGCGATGTCTGACTTCCGCAGCCAGATCGAAGACATCAAGCAGATCAAGATCCGGAATGATGCCGGCAACATGGTTCCGCTGGCGACGATGATGGGCATTCGCGAAACGACCGGGCCCATCATGATCATGCGCTACAACATGTATCCGTCGGCCGCAGTCAACCTCGCGCCGGCAGCGGGCGTCAGCTCCGGCACTGCGATCGAGCGGGCCCAAGTCAGCGCGCAGGCGGGCCTGCCGAGAATGATGAAGGCCGAATGGACCGAGTTGGCCTTCCTGCAGCTCGAGACGGGTAACACGGCGATGCTCGTGTTCCTCTTGGCGGTGGTGCTCGTGTTCCTGGTGCTCGCCGCCCAATATGAGAGCTGGTCGCTTCCCTTGGCGGTGATTCTTGTCGTGCCGATGTGCCTGTTGTGCTCGGTCGCCGGCGTGCTGATGGCGCATCTGGACATCAATATTTTCACGCAGGTCGGATTCGTGGTGCTGATCGGGTTGGCCTGCAAGAACGCCATTTTGATCGTCGAGTTTGCCAAGTCGGAGACCGAGCACGGTCACGACGCCGCTGAGGCCACGCTGAAGGCGTGCGAGCTGCGGTTGCGGCCCATCGTGATGACGTCGTTCGCCTTCGTGCTTGGCGTGGTGCCGCTGATGATTGCCGAAGGCGCCGGGGCCGAGATGCGTCGTACGCTGGGTACGGCGGTGTTTTTCGGCATGTTGGGCGTAACGCTCTTCGGCATCTTTCTGACGCCCGTGTTTTTCTACGTCATCCGTCGAGTGAGCGAGCGTTTGGCCAGATACATGGAAGAACGACCGTCCCTCGTGCGGCCCGAACCGGAAACGGCCACGTTTCATTGACGGCACCGGCCGATTGCCGCCAGGTATTTTGGGGCATCGCCGGTCATAAAGCGCCCACGGTGGCTGCGGTGGAGCCAGCTACTTGGTCAGCTGCTCGTTGACCCATTTGCCGAAGTAAGTGAACGAATGCCCGCCGTTGGCCTCGGCGATATCTGTTGCGCGCAGCGCCTCATCGCGGTCTTTGACGGCGACGCTCAGAGAATAGTGCCCGTTCTGCAGTTCTTGCACGCCGAAGTCGGTGACGGCCCGCTCGAAGTCGCCAAAAAACCGGACCTGGCGCAGTTTTTCCAGCAGTTGGATGCCGTCGGGACCGTGCAGCGATCGGATCTTCGAGTCGGGAACGCCAGCTTTGTTCAAGGCCTTCGCGACGGCTTGCAGCTGTTCGTTCGTGTCGACAAACCCGATCACTCGCGATTCCGGAATCGGCAGCTCCTGGCCGTGAAACGTCGTGGGTTCAATCATTGCCGTCAACCTCCCTTAGAAGGCCCGTCGGGCTTGGGTTTCCCAGATACAGCCGGCGCAATGACTTGCGGCTCATTGCGACGGTCCGGTTCCTTTAGGTTGCAACAGTCGTTCCATGCCTTGCTTGGGAATGCCGCGGGGATGTTGTAAGGTGTGGAAAGGCCGGTCAAAAACGCTGACGGGCAGAATTCATGACGGGCGGAGATTCTGAGAGGTCGTGACATGACGTGCGTGCGCTCGGTGTTGGCAGTCGGGCTGTTGTCTTTGTTTCCGGTTTCGGCTTTCGCCCAATTGCCGGCCGACGCCGTGATCCTCGAAAAGGTCAAAATTCCCGAGAAACAGAAGTCGACCGACCTTTGTCCCGTGTACCTCACCGCATCCAACCCGAAGCTCCCGGCCTGGGACTACAAAGGCGTGAAGTACCGGGGCAGCAAGCCCGACGCGCGCGAAAAATTCCTCAAGGACCCCGAAAAGTACGCGAAGGCGGCCGAGAAGCAGCGGTTCGTCAACAACTTTATGCAGGCCATGAGCCCCATCTGGTGCCCGGTCACCGATCAGATCTCCCCGGGCGGAATGACCCAGTGGAAGAAGCTGGGCTACACGTGGGAGAGCTGCTGCTCGTTCTGCGACGACAACGTCAAGGACGAGGACTTCCCCGAGGCGATCAAGCGGCTCAAAGTCCGCGCGGAAAAGGCCTACGCGCTGATCGGCGCCAAATACACCGAGGGGGCGAAGAGCCCTGTCGAGGGCGCGATCAAGAAGCCGAAGTCGTGAGCCACTGAGCCCGCTCGAACACCGCGCGCGGGCGGATTATAAACGTCACTTCTTCGAATCCGCTCCCGGGTCGATGGGTGCAGATCGCTTCGGCTCTTCGTCCGCCCTGGGATCGCGGGGAGAGGTTGCCGTGTCGGTTGAGCGCGGAGGGGCGTCAGTCCCGCTGCCCGGCTCAGCTTGACTAGATGGCGTTCCGCCAAAAGCAGACGCATCGCTCGCGGTTCCCGCAGCGCCATATGCCGACGATTCGTCGGTCGCCGCCGCGAAGCTGCGTTGAGCCAGACCGACGGCGACTCCTGCCGGCACGAGAGTCGCGACGAGGACGACGACAAACCGCACGGCGCTTTTGAGCTTTTGCACGGGCGGCAGGGCGATCAAGCCGCAGAGAACGGGTCCCGCGATCAACAGCGCAAAATTCGTCCTCGTCAGCTCACCGAAGAATTCGCCCGACATCAACAGTCCGAACAACAGCACCGTGCCGATTCCGACCAATCCCGTCATCGAATGCGAGCGGGCCAAGAGCACGCAGACGAGGAGTGCCCCGGCTGCCACGCCGGCAAACGGGAGGCCGATCATTCCGCCGCTGGCATAGCCCGACAGCATGATCGTCACACCGGCCGCCGCGGAAATCAGCCCCAGCGCTGCCGGCACGACGAAGCCTCCGGCCCGTTGAGCCGCCCAGACCAAAAGGCCCCAAACGGCCGCCAACAAGATTCCCAAGCCCACGAGGTTCCTGAGCGCTTCCTGCTCGGTCCAGGTGGAAGGCGCCGTCGGGTCGCCGCCGGGAGTCCATTTCGCAGGAAGCCACCCCGATCCGAAAAGCAAGAGGAAAGGAAGCGGTAGCGCGAGCAACAGACGCAAGACGCGTCCGAACCAGGGTCGGCGCTGCAGTACAACGGCAAGGATTTCGACGATTCCGGCCGCTGGCAACAAGACGAACAACAACCGGTCTTTGTCCTCGACTGGCGGCGAGCTTGGTCGGATGTCGAGCCACCAGCAGCCGATGCCCATACCGCCGGCCACGGCCAGGACTTCGACGCAGGTCCCCAGCACCGAACGACGCGCCGGCACCGCGGCCGCGACTTTGCGCGCCGGCCAGACGCCGAGCAACATCAACACTGCGGCGACGATCCCGGCAGCGGCTGTCGCCCCCAGGATCAATATCGCGTCGGGCATTCAGGGTTTCCTTACAAATCGACCGCGCCGAGCGCCCGAAGGCGGGGCTACTTCCGCGTCCCCTCGAAGCTCACCGTCGCGTAAATCTTCTCACCGAGCATCGGGGTGAC
This sequence comes from Planctomycetaceae bacterium, assembly GCA_035949535.1. Lineage (GTDB taxonomy): Bacteria > Planctomycetota > Planctomycetia > Planctomycetales > Planctomycetaceae > DASPSM01. The sequence goes on from DASZIA010000353.1 coordinate 34,299, forward strand.
TTGACCGACGCCAAAGTCCGCGCGTTTCAGCGCGAATTCGCTGGAGAAGCCGGTTCGCTGCACGCCCTTGGGCATTTCCTGAGTGCGGCCGCCGAGCAACTCAAAGGTAACCGGCTTGGTCACGCCGTGCATGGTGAAATCGCCAGTCACCGAATAGCCCCCGTTGATCGGTCGCACCGACGTGCTCTTGAATTTCATCGCGGGAAACTGCCTGACGTTCAAGAAGTCGGGGCTGCGGAGGTGCTCATCGCGCTTCTGGTTATTGGTGTCGATGCTGGCCGGGTTGATGTCGAGCTTAAATGATGTTTTTTCGGGATTAGCCGCGTCGATGGTGAACTGACCGCTGAACTCGTCGAATCGCCCCTGGATCCAGGACAAACCCATGTGGGCGATCTTGAAGCTGATTCCGGCGTGCGCGCCGTCGACGGCATAATCTTGGGCCATTGCCGGCGAGGCGGTTCCCATCAAAGCGGCGAGCGCCGCCAGCGCGATCTTGAGGCAAACTCGGTGCGACATCGGCCTTGCTCCTTGTAGGGTGTGACAAGTCCGCCCCAGGCGGACGCCGGCACACCGAAGACATCTCACGAATCGACGACTCCCACCCAACGCAGACACCGTAATCTAACGACCACTGGCGTCGCCGAAAACGGTGGCAGTGATTCTTGGCGGCACGCAGCCTCACTGAGCCGGTTGCGCGAAAGCAATGGTGTGCCTGCGCCCGCTTCGCGGTCTGGTCACACCCTACGCACACAGCGTCCTGTCAGAGATTAGGGCGCTTGTTCCGGCCGACCCAGCCGCGCGGGAATCGAGAGAAATCCGGTCGCGAGAAACGGGTCGGTATTATCCGACCAAATCGTCAGCGGGGGAAAGGATCCCTGCTGTGTTGTGAGGACGTCATAGGAGCGGCCGTCCGACGTGCCCAGCCAGAACCGCACGCCATAATCCCCCGCCCGCAGCCCGATCGCTGGCAGTTCCAGATCGATCGCGTATGTCGTCCCGGCTGCCAGCGGCTCAGTCGACACGATCTCGCTCACGGAGGTGATCGTCTCGTAGTGCGTCGCCGATTCGAGCGAGAAGAAGTATCGCAGGTTGGGGACGCTCTCAAACACATGATACGTCGCGCGCAGACGGACCGTCTCGCCCGTGCGAAAATCCCACTTTTTGTCACCGGCCGCGTCCTCCACGCTGACGTCGGTGAAGCGCACCGAGCCCGTGCTGCGGTTGAGCCGGTCGCGCAGATTGGTGTTCGCGTCGACTTCGAGCCGGCACAAGAGGTCGTTATAGCGCCTGAGGACATCGGGAGTCGGGCCGTCCTGCACCACTCGACCGTGATCGATCAGAATGCTGCGGGGACAAAGTTGCCGAATCGCACCCAGATTGTGACTGATGAAGAGCACCGTGCGTGCCTGCTGCGAAGCGGCCTCCATCCGCGAAAGGCACTTCTTTTGAAACGACGCGTCGCCGACCGCGAGGACTTCGTCGATCAGCAAAATATCGGGTTCCAAATGGGCCGCGACGGCGAAGGCCAACCGCACGTACATCCCGCTTGAATAGCGCTTCACCGGCATTTCGAGGAACTGGCTCATCTCGGCAAAGTCGACGATCGCGTCGAACTTGCGGCGGATCTCCGCTTTCCGCATGCCGGCGATCGCACCGCTCAAAAAGATGTTTTCCCGTCCCGTCAACTCGGGGTGAAAGCCCGTGCCGACCTCGAGCAGCGTGCCGATCCGCCCCCGCACGAGGGCGTGACCGCTTGTCGGCCGCGTGATGCGTCCCAAGAGTTTGAGCAACGTCGATTTGCCCGCACCATTCCGGCCGATAATGCCGACGACTTCGCCCGGCCGGATTTGAAAACTGACGTCCTTGAGCGCCCAGAGCGTTTCCTTCCCCGCAACTCGAGCCGGGTCGAGTATTCGCTCCCAAACTGCGGCCAGCGCCGATCGCGTCCCGTTTCCGGTGCCACTTGCTCCGTTCTGGGGCCGGGCCGCGGCAATGCGGTAGCACTTGGAAAGGCCGTCGGCCTCAATGGCGTTTGACATCAACCCGTCTACTGATTTGGGAATCGGACGACAGGGTCATTTTAGCACGATCGGCTGCGGTTCACCGGTGCGGCACTTTTCACCCAGAGCCGCGCTCTTGGGCACGGTTGTTGCGGTCCCCGTTTATGTCCGAGCGCGCCCTGCAAAGGGACCAGGCGATATGGCATTGGAGGTGCTCTCATGAGAGAATTCGTCATCGAACGCACGAACGAAATGAAGCGGGAATGGTGGACCGGCACGGACTGGTCCGAAGACGAAACCGAAGCCCGCTGGTATGCGGATGAGCCGGACGCGCCGCAGATCACGCAGGACGAAAACGCGCGGTCCGTCCGACACGCAGCAGGTGTGATCGACGACTGAACCGAGCCGCCGAAAAGAGGACGATGTCACCACCGGGCTTGATGGAGTTGGTGCTGCTGGTGGCATGCGGTCTGGCGGCTGGCACCGCCGGCGCCGTGCTTGGAACGGGCGGCGGCGTCTTTCTGATTCCGATCCTGCTCTTGGCCTTCAAAGTGCCGATGCACTATGCGGTCGGCACCAGCATTTTGACGGTGGTCGCGACGTCCACGGCCGTGGCGATCGGCAATCTCGATCGGGGCACGGCGAACATGCGGCTCGGCATGACGCTCGAGATCGCGACGTCCGTAGGGGCCCTGAGCGGCGGAATCTCCGCGGCGTTTCTGCCAGCCCGCGTGCTGGTGGGCGTATTTGCGGCCGTGATGGTGCCGACCGCGTTCGTGATGTGGCGCGGCCGACATGGTGAGACCGACGTCGATTCAACCGATGCGTCGCCAGAAAGCTCCGCAATCGACCGAAATCAGTCGAGCGGTGGCAGTCGTTTTATGGACCGCTTAGGAGCCGAGTACGAGGACCCGACGCTTCATCGCCGAATTGCTTATCGCCTGCGCCGACTCTGGGCCGGCCTTACGATTTCGTTCGTCGCGGGCGTGATGTCTGGGCTGTTGGGAATCGGCGGCGGCGTGTTCAAGGTTCCGGGGCTCAACGTCCTTTGTGGGGTGCCGATCAAGGCCGCAGCAGCGACGTCGACCTTTATGATCGGCGTGACGGCGGCGGCGAGTGCTTTCTTGTACTTTGGTCGGGGCGAGGTCGATCCCCGCTACACGTCGGCCGTCGTGCTGGGAGTGGTCGCCGGCTCGTGGGTGGGCGCGTACCTCAACTGGTATGCGCGAGGCGTCGTCGTGAAACGCGTATTCGCCGTGCTCTTGTTTTGCGTCGCGATTGAAATGTTTGGTCGGGCCTTCGATCTGCTGTAAAAGTCGAAACATGACCGAAGACGAACACGAGCACCGCCTCGCCCATATCGTGAGCTGGACGCTGCTCGCGGGCCTGTCGGCCAGCGTCGCACTGATTGTGCTGGGGTGGCTGCTGGGTCTGAGGCAAGAGCCGCCCGAAAAGACGGGCAACTCGGGATTGCTCACACGCGCCCTGCACGGCGACGCGACTGCAATTCTGGAGTGCGGCCTGCTCGTGCTGATGCTGACCCCAGTGGCCCGCGTGCTGATCCTGGCGGTCGGATGGGCCCTGAGGCGAGACTGGACGTTCGCCCTGATCGCCTTCTGCGTGCTGGCCCTCCTGGCTTTGAGCGTCGTCCTGGGCACCGGTTAGACGCCGCCGTGTCGTCTAGCGCGAAGGGCAAAAGCCTCGTCGCGTGCCCGCCAAACCTTCGGTTGTCAGGCCCCGGCAACTGCCCTATGATTTTGAGCTTATTGCGGGTTGCACGCAGGGGACAGGTAGCTCAGTTGGTAGAGCACAGGACTGAAAATCCTGGTGTCGGCGGTTCAATTCCGCCCCTGTCCACTTCCAGTTTTCCACTTGAGGGGAGGTGCGACATGGCCGAGGAATTTGTTCCACGGAAGGACTTCGAGGATCTCAAAGAGCGATTTGAGGACTTCGTCAAACTGACGTTCGACACCGTGAAAAGGCTCAACCAGCACTTGAACGACACGCACGCGGGATTCCAGCTCGCCACAGCGTTTCCGACGAAGCCTCCAAAGGCCCCCAAGCCGAAGATGAGTCTCTCGGAGACCCAACGCCAGAAGAGAGAATCTGATCGGCATTGACCATGCCGATCGAAAAAGCGAAAGAGAATGGACGGTGGGGCCTCCGGATCGGCTCGAAAGAGGCGTGCGCCGTAAGGCCCGGACGGTCCTCTACAGAGGCGGAAACGCCTCCGCTGTGGTTCACCGCAGCAACCCCACCGCCCTTCTTTTTTCAGAAATCTCGGTCCGACCCAAGCGCGCCATTGACAAACCGGCTGCGCGGTTGGCATGCTCTCCGACGCTGCAAGTAACCATGGCGTCCTGCGAGACCGCGACCCCACGTTGTCGCTTTCTTCTTCAAGCGAGCAACCGCAGGCCGAGACCTCTCGGACGCTAACCTCGGGTTTTCGTTCGATCAGGGCGGCCGTTCCGCTATGGCGGCTGCAGCCGGCCTGCGGTGAGTTGTCGGGGGGAGCCGCCTTTGAACTCTGTTGTTCTCGCTGACTGAGCGGGCGGTCCAAATCAAAACCGGAGGCGCGGACGCGCACCTTCCCGCGCGCCCGCGTCTCCGGCCCCTTTTCCGATTTCTCGCCATTCGCGCGCAGACCCGCGGCAAACTAAGGGATTAGTGCGCGGTCGCAGGGCCCATCTCGGCTGAGCCTTTGTGCTTTGGCTTGGTCTCGCGACCGCCGGTCGGACTGCGCCATGTCGGCGCGGAAACTTCGCGACGGACGGCCAAGGCTGGCGGGAGTTTCCCTCATCCGAGGGATTTTCGCTCATGTCTACCTCCTTTTCTTCGGCCTCACTTTTCCCCGAGACCGGCGAGTCCCATGGGACCATCCGCGAGTTCGGTTTTATCCTTGCTCGTCAAGAACCAGAGCCGGAATCCGAGCCCACACTGGCCGTCGATTGCCCCGGCTGCGGCGCTCGGCTGGAGCTCAACCCGTCCCAGCCACCCAACGGATCTGTCGAATGTTGGCGCTGTGATGCAATCTACGCCTACTCCGACGAGGAGATTTACGTCAGCGACACCGCCGAATCGCCGCTTGCGGCTTGCGCCTGAGCTTCGGTCCCTTCGCGGGTTACTCCAATCCTTCACGCCTCTCACAACCCAAAAAGGAAACTCTTGCATGAAGGTGTTTTTCATCAACAACGACGGCGGTGGTTTTGCGGACACGATCGAAGTGGCTGACGGCATTACGGTGAGCCAACTGTTCCAGGAGCGTCTCCCACAAGGCGCGCCGGCCGATTACCTGATCCGCGTGAACCGCCAGTCAGTTGCGGCGGATCAGATCTTGAACCCGGGCGACCGCGTGAGCATTACGCCAACCAAAATCGAAGGGGCTTAACCGGGGACCATTGACCGGCTTTTCCAAAGGGGCGTCGGTCCGCGCTGGCGCCCCGGTCTTTCTTCCGACAGCCCAGATTGGGGAAACGCATGGGCCAGAAGCTGAACGTAAACAAAAAACTTTTGCTTCGGACGGCTGAACGAATTCGGGGCTGCATGCATCAAGCACAATCCCAAACTGCCGAGATTCAGCTCCCGGATCACTATTGGGACGAATGTCGGGCTCTCTCGCAAAGAGTTCGGCTGGCGCGCAGTCGCGGATGGCACAATGCCGCGGCCGCGCTGGCAGAGTCCTTGCGCTATCCGCTCTGCCAATGTTTGGAGCAGCTAAACGACCTCTGCAACAGGTGGATATCGGGGCGCCCGACAGAATCTATTGCGGCTGTGCGCGACGTCTTTGCCGATCTGGAAGCGCTTCTGGACGAGTTCGATGACCTCTCTTTCGATTTGTCGGAGGCCGTGCTCTCGGTAACGACCGCTCCGATCGTCCTGGAGGACATCCTGTTGGGCCGGTTTCAGGAAAAAGCCCATGAACGACCCCTCCCAGATCTTGAACCCGCGGCTCAAGAAGCTGCGGCGGCTTCTGCGGCGGCCGCGCGAGAGTCGGCCGAAGAAACATCGTCGACCACGGCTTCGATTTTGCCCCACGGCTTGGGCCAAGCTTCTGTTCTTGCGTGACCGAGGGCCGACTGAAGTCGGAGCCTTCGGATTGTCTCCGGCCAATGATTTGCTCTTTGTCGAAGAGATTCGGCTGGTTCGCCAGCACTGCACGGCCGTCTCGGTCGGCTTTGACGATCTGGCGGTCGCCGATTTCTTCGAGGAAGAGGTCGATAATGGGCGGACACCCGAGCAATTTGCGCGGATCTGGATTCACACGCATCCGGGCAATTGCGCACTCCCGAGCCCGGTCGACGAAGAGACTTTTGCTCGCGTGTTTGGCCGGTGCGACTGGGCCGTCCTGTTCATTCTGGCCCAGGAAGGCCAGGCCTATTGCCGGCTGCAGTTTCGGCAGGGACCGGGCGCGGCATTTGAAATTCCAGTGCGCGTCGATTTTGAGCGCGACTTTCTGCGGACCGACCGGCCGGCCTGGGCCGAGGAATTTGCCGCAACCGTCACCCCAGAAGTCTTCGCACCGCTCAGCCATCTTTCTGCCGGACTCTTTCTGGACGATGCGGAACTGATGCCAGCGGGTGCCCGGTTTGATGATCACTTCAAGTTCGGTGAGCCTGGAAAGGAGGAATTCCGCAATGAGCAGTCGATTTGAACGCCAGCAGGAACTTGTCCCCGAGCAGCGGCTCGAGCATCTGACTGCGACCGTGATTGGAGTGGGATCGATCGGCCGCCAGGTCGCTCTGCAGCTTGCTTCCATTGGCGTTCGGCGGCTCGAGTCGAGACCGGCAATATCACGACGCAGGGCTTTTCGGCAGCCGATGTCGGCCAGCTCAAGGTCAATGCCGCGCAACGAGCCGTCCTAGCGGTTGATCCTGAAATCTCGGTGGACCTCGTTGCCGATCGCTTCCGGCCCAAACAGTTGGTCGGAGAAGCTGTCTTTTGCTGCGTCGACTCGATCAGTGCGCGGGCTGCAATCAGCCGCTCGATTCGTTACCGGACTCAATTCTGGGTCGACGGCCGCATGCTCGGAGACGTGCTGGCAGCCACTGGCAGTCAGGACTGGCGACACTATGGCTCGACCCTCTTCCCGCAGACTGAGGCCCAGGTCGGTCGGTGCACCGCGCGGAGCACGATCTACGCCGCCAGCATCGCCGCGGGGTTGATGGTCCATCAATTCACGCGCTGGCTCCGCGGTTTGGCGGTGGACGCTGACACCACCCTGAACCTCTTGGCCAACGAGTTGATCCAAGCGCCAACGGCGGCGCCCGATCAATCAGGCCGCTGGCCGAGTGATCGTCGCTCCTCGACCATTGTCCAAGTCCGAGCCCTTCAGGCTGGCCTCCACTCCGCATTATGTCAGACCCGCGAGCTGGCCGCTGAGTTGCGACGACAGCGGAAAGCGGCTCGCGGCAAACCATCGTAGGGTGCCGCTGGACGCGCATGACCAAAAGCGGACTGGCCAAGTGCCCTGTTCAAAATCCCTCTCCTTCTCTCTAGGAGTCCAGATTCATGCCAGTGACTATCAACGTGGGCTACAGCGAGAAGCTGGGCCAGCCCGATTTTGGGTCGATCGGCGCCAGCTGTCACATCGAGTGCGAGCTCGACGGCCGGCTGGTGTTCGAGAGCCCCGACGCCTTCCAAGAGAAAGTTCGCGAGCTCTATGCGGCCTGCTCGAATGCGGCCAAGGAGGAACTGGGCCGGCAGCGGACCCGGAGCGAAGTCTCGTCCATTCCCCGCAACGGCTCTCCAAAGTCCGGCGGCGCCGTGCCAGGTGCCACCGGCAAACCGTCCCCAAATGGCGGCGCGGCCAGTCACCGGGCCTCAAAGCGACAGATGGACTTCCTCGAGCAACTGGCGCGGCAGATTCCACAAGTGGGTATCCGCCGGCTCGAATCGCTAGCCCAGCGCGTCTGCAACAAACCCATCGCCGAACTCTCCAGTTTCGATGCGTCGAGCCTGATTGACACGCTTAAGGCGATCAAGGAGGGGAAGCGCGACGCGGAAGCCGCCCTCTCCGGGGAGAGGCGATAAGCCGGTTCTCGTCCCGCCTCTCCAAAACGGATCGCTGGCCGAGTCGCCGCGATCCGGCAGTGTCTTCGACTACATCAGCGCGAGCCGGCTGAGCTTATGGCTCAAGTGTCCTCTGGCCTTCAGGCTCAAGTACATCGACGGGATTCAGTTCCGCACGCCGCCTGCCGCGTTCCTTGGCAAGCAGGTGCATTCAGGAATCGAGTGGTATTACCGGCACCGACAGCTCGGCTTGGCCGTGACACCTGACGACATCGGCGTTTTCATGCGCGAGGACTGGGGCCGATCTGTGGCCGTCGAAGGGATGCAGTTTGAGTCAGCGGCCGGGGAGGCTCAGTTGCAATCGAAGGCCGGAGAACTGGTCCGTGTTTACTTGGCAAAGGTTGCCAGCGAGACAACTCGCCCCGTGGCCGTGGAGACAGCCGTAGAGACCCCACTGGTCGATCTGCGTAGCGGGGAAAACCTCGGCATTCCGCTGGTCGGCGTCATGGACCTCGTTCTCGAAGAAGACTGCGGTCCGTTGATTGTCGATTTCAAGACTGCGGCGCGGGCCGACCAGCTGTCAGAGTTGAGTCACGAGGTTCAGCTGGGCTGTTATGTCTATCTGTTCCGGGAGACGACTGGAACGACCGAGTCGGCCCTGGAAATCCGCCGGCTGGTGAAGACGAAGAAGCCCCAAGTCTCGTTTCATCGGTGGCCGGCAAGAACAGGAAATCAGTTCGGCCGGCTGTTCGCGGTCATCCGAGCCTATCTCGACGACCTGCACTCACAGCGGTTTGTGTCTCGGCCGGGACAAGCTTGCAGCTATTGCGACTTCCGCGAACAGCATTGCCGCGAGTGGTCGGGATGAAATCCAGAGTGCCGGTGCCCTGCCTGTCTCACAATTCGAGATTCGAACAGGACCCAAGCATGTTTAATCGACGCAGATTTCTTGCCGGCCTGATGACCAGCCCGGCGGCAGCTCTAGTCGCCACGCTGCCGAACGGATTGCCTCTGTCGCAAGAGAAAGTCTGGGTGATCGTTGGCGTCAACTGGGAGCACAACGACGAGGTCAACTCTCCCGCCGGAGAGTTCGTGACCGAGCATGTCTACAACGACAAGGGCCTCGCAGACAAGGTTTGCGCTGAACTGATCGAGAGATTTCGCGAGTCGGATGAGCCCGACGACTACACCGGTTGCGGCTTTGCCGGGCCCGAGAACTGGCGCGAATGGTCAAACGATCAGAAATGGGACTGGCTCTTCGGTCTGACTGAGGACGTGGATCGATCGGAATTTGACTTCGACGACGGATTCGGCTGCGTCAAGCGGCCCTACGAAGTCTGCGAACTGCAGCTGCCCGCATCGGCCGTTGCGCAGCGAGCATTGGCCGCGGAGCGTTTGAAAGAAGATCCTTTATGAGCAACGCCTACGTCCACGCCGAGCGGTCGGCGAAGAAGTGGGGCGGCACGCCAGAGGACTATCTCCCCATTCATCGCTGGCTGGACCAATGCAAAGCCCATCTTGCCGACAACCGACATCGGGCCATCCTGCACAATTCCTGGGGCATTCACTTGGCTGTCGAAGTCTTCGGCGACTTCATTGCGAACAGCGCGAGCCGCCGGGTGTTCGTCAAAGAGATCGCTGAACAGCACGTGGTCGAGGACTTGGGATTCATTCCGTCCCTGAGTGAATGCCTAGCCGGCCTAAAGTTGGAGGCCTGGACGGGTGGAGCGCTCTCGAACCTCAAACAGAGGCGGGCTCAACCGCGGCCGAATCGCCGAACTAATGGAGCTAACCGCTCGCCGCTCGATCAGTCCGGTGCCTTATTCAGGCGCTGTGGCCGGTCGAGCGGTGAGCGGCGGACCAATAACGAGCAAACCGGCACCTCGCTCTTTTTAGCTATTGGGGAGCCAAGACCATCAGGAAGGCTCCCTTCAGAAACCTGCGTCCCGACGAGATCCCGGGAATTTGATTTCCCTTATGAGTATCCCCGAACGCGACTCTCGTGGGGATTCGGCAATTGCGTTCGGGGGGCAGGAAACCGAAAAAGCAACGTTTTCTGATCCGCTTCAAATCTCGTCGCGTTTGGGGAAACAGACGGTTTTGGTGGCACCTGTGAGGCTCACTGTGATCGCGGACACTCCGATGAGCGCACGAGTCGCGCTTGGCAAAGCCGTTCACGGCGGGTTCACCGGTTGGTAATCGTTGCGGGCGGCCAGTTTCTGGAACAGGCCCATCGCTGCCCCTTCGCCGTCGCGAGAGAGGATTGTCTCGCTGATGAACCGGGCCGAGCCATCGCAAAAGGCAAACGTCGCGCCGCCTGGATGGACGCTCGAAAAGGCACCGATTCCCGAATTGATCTCGTTGCCAGCGCTGCAGTCGGTGACCTGATCGGTTTCATTCTGGCTCGAGGTGACACCAGGCCAGATTCCCGCCGCGCTTTTGACGCTTCTTTCTCCGGCAATAAAGGTGTTCGAAGTGCCGTCCGCGATGTCCGCGATTCGAACGCTCACGTTGCGAAATAGAATTCCATTCGGTTCTGGGAGAGACGCGACTCCGCCGGGCCAGAACTGGGCAAGCGGCCCAGGTGCCCAGCGTGGCGCGGCGATGCTCCCGTAGTTACCGGAATAGTTCGAGGTCCCGAAATTCGACCGCATCGGGTTCGTCACTTCGGTCGGATCGGCGGGACATCGATAAACGGGTATCGCCGTCTTCAGCTGGGCTGTCGGTTCAGGCGGCATCGACGCATTGAAGTCGACGCGTTGATAGATCGCGAGTTGTTCGAGGAAGGGCAGGATTCGCGTTTGCCAGCCGTACGCTCCCGGCGCATCGGAAGCCCGGCGACGCTCGAACCATCCGAGCGGAAAGCTGAAATGCGTATCGTGATAGTTGTGGCAGGCTATCGCGATCAGCCTAAGGTTGTTGCGACATTGAGTTCGCCGCGCGTCCTCCCGCGCCTGTTGGACAGCGGCGGGAAGGAGGCCAGCCGCAATCACGGTAATCGCCAGAACTGCGATCAGGTCGATCCGCGAGAATGCGGTCGGTTTTCGAGAGCAATCAGTTTGCATGGTTGTGGCTCCGCGGCGGAGGCCGCACTCATTCGCGATTCTCTGGGTCACGGGCCGGGCATTCGGGAGATTCGCCAGCTCGATCCGAGTTTTTCCATCAGCAGGGCATGGCTGTCGGCGCCGCCGGGGCCGACGGGATAGGACAGTTTGGGAGGAACGAGCCGCGACTGTCGGGCCATCTCCTCGCGGACTGGCGTCGAGTTGTCAAAGAACCGCCACGAGCCTGAGATCTTTTGAAATTTGACGATCCGCGGGGCGGTCACAGGATCGTCGGACGCTGCCGGCAAGGTGAGGGTGGCGAGCGTCTTCGCTGCATTGAATTCGGCGGGCACCTCACCGGCCGCCTTCAGATCGCGGCGCATTTGCTCGATCAGTTCGGTCTGCTTCTTTAAACGGGCGACCAGCTTGGCTTTCCCATTGTTGGTCTGCAGCCGCCCCAATTCGCCGGCTGGAAAGAAGTGATCGATGAATGACTCGATGTCGTCCGCTTCGAGCGCGGCCAGTCCTGCTTTGAGAGCCTTGGGCAGGTCGTCCCCGTAACCGACGAGTGTGACCTTATCGTCTTTTGGACTCGGAACGGCGGCCAAGGGATTCGGAGACTCCGGCTCTGCCACTTTTGGATCGTCGCGAGGCGGTGTGACTCGCGCGAACAAGCCGTCCGGGTCAACGCGGATTTCGCCGTTGCGAAATTGCTTGAGCGTCGCGATCAAGGATTGCGTCGTCGCCGGGGATAAATGAAGTGTCTTCAGCTGGCCGCTGTCGCGCAGCATGCGAAATTGATCGATGGGACCATAAGCCTCATGGAATTTGACTGCTTCCCCGGCTTCCAAAGCGGCGATCGCTTCGCGAATTGCCCGGTGCACCTCGGTGATCTGAGCCGCGGTCGCCGGCTGATTGACGTTCGCCGGCTGAACCGGTGTCGGGACCACGGGCCGGTAGGGACTGTACATCGGGCCTTTCGCACCCAAATTGCCGGCGCGCGTCATCGTGGGCCCGGATTTGTTGCTCTGCCGATCCTTCTCTAACACTTGCGGGATCGTCGCCAGGTCGGACTTGGGCAGTTCGGCTAGTACGCAGTATTGGAGACGCGCGGAATTTGAGTCCGCGTCCTCGACGTTCATGCAGATCGGAATTGCGACCGGAATGCCGGTCGCCTTACGGCCGAGGAGGTCCGACGCGCGGTCGATCATCTTCACGCTCCAGGCCTCAAAAGTGTCAACGTAGGCCTCGCCGCGATTGAGGCGTCCGACTGCTCCTTTGACAGCCTCTCTGATCGCGGGCATCAGGGGGGCGCGGTCGATCGTCACGTCGCCAGTCTTTTCATCAACTCGCGCGCCGGCCAGCCGATCGACGAGCAGGAATTGATACGGCGGTTTGCCCCCCTGGACGACGTGGGTCAGCACGGTTTTGCCCGACGCGTTCAGCGTGAGCGCCGACTGCCGCTCGACGAATGCAAGAGGCTGAGCCACCGGAGCACCTCCGGAGCCCGCTTTGACCGGCAAGCGATAGAGTTGGCTCTCGAAGACCACGACGGCTGCGCCGCGCGCCACGCCCAAGATGGGTCGAAAGTCGTCCTCCCGTCGAAGAAAGACTTGTCGCGCGACGATCAAATGAGCATCGATGGCCTCCGAAGCAGTCAGCGAGACCTCGACGAGCCGTTCTGACAGATGCACCGAGCCGCCGCGCGTAATCGGCCCCCACGGGCGTCCTTCAATTCGCATGTCGAGGCTGACCCGCACGTCAGCGTCTGGCAGCGTTGCGGTCGCCATGCGGTGCACGTCGGACCCGACAAGCAGGACGTTGCGGTGTCGCTGGGGCTCGGGCATTGACCGCGGCTGCCAGCTGAAGTCGGCTCCCCCCAGCGAGGGGAAATCGGCTGCCCGGACGATCAAGGCCGGCTTGAGATCGTCTGCGTAGACGACGCCGCTGATGAACAGACCTTCCTTCGCGGCGATCTGCGGGGGATTCCCAACCCCTGGACTCGTTTTGATGCTGCGCTTGCGCTCGAACGGGTCGATCGAGTAGATCTCCGTGTTCATGATTGTTTGGACGACGAGCATTTTGTCGATGACCTGCGCCGTGTGAATCGGCGACTCGGTCACAACGGTGTGTTCGGTCGACAGGTCCGGCAGTCGACAGATCTCGCAATTGAGTTGCTGGCGCTGGATGGGATTATTCGCGTCTTGCGGAACGTGCCAGGGCTCCGTCACGAGCACGACTCGATCTCGGACGAAATAGACGTCCCGGACGACTGCTTCCAGTTCGCG
>DASZIA010000354.1:0-12471 GCA_035949535.1 Planctomycetaceae bacterium
CACGCTGATCGGCGAACAGGGCTCGAATCTGTCCGGCGGCCAGCGGCAACGCCTGGCGATCGCCCGCGCCTTGTTATTAGATCCTCCGATCCTGCTGCTTGACGACGCGACGGCGTCGGTCGATGCGGAGACCGAACACGAGATTCAACACGCGATCGAAAACGCGCTGGCGGGCCGCACGACGATCCTCGTTTCCAACCGCATCAGCACGCTGCGGCGGGCTGATCGGATTTTCGTTTTGGAAGAAGGGTGCGTGGTCGAGAGCGGAACGCACGACGAGCTGATGGCCGGATCCGGCCCCTATCGACGCCTGGCCGAGCTGCAATTCGCCGACTTGATGAACGACTCTCCTGCTGCGGCCGGCGACGATTCGACTGCGAATCGGCAAAGCGAAAGGATCCCGGCGTGAGCACCCGCGATTTCAAAACGAAAGGCGGAGCGGCCGAACGGGAGGGCGAAGCTCCCGCTGAGCCGCCTCTCCCATTTTTCGACAAGACAGAGGCTCGCCAGGAGCCTCGCCCTCCCGGGGGCGGCCGGCCCATTCTGCGCACGCTGACGCAGCTCTCCCAAAACGAAGAGCGCGAACCCGATCAGCATCCGCTCGATTTCCGGCTGATTGCTCGGCTGTTCCAGTACACGCGGCCCTATGCCACGATGCGCAATTGGCTCTGCCTGGCGGTGATTGTCCGCTCGATCCAACTCCCCTCGCTCACGTGGGTGATCGCCGCCGTTATCAACGGTCCGATCCAGCGGCGCGATGGGGTCGGCGTGATGTGGGGGGCCGCCGCCTTCACGGCGCTCGCACTCTCCACCCAGTGGGTCATGCACTACCGCCAACTCTACGCGCTCGAGCTGGGCGAGGCCGTTGTCCGCGATCTGCGGATCGCGCTCTTCGCGCATCTGCAGCGGATGCCGATGAGCTTTTTCCACCGCACCAAGGTCGGCCGCATCATCAGCCGCATGACGTCCGACATCGAAGACGTCCGTGTCGGGGTGCAGGAAGTGCTGTTCGTGAGCCTCGTGCAAGTCGGCCAGATGGCGGTCGCCGCCACGTTCATGCTCTGGTACGACAAGTTCTTGTTCCTGATCGTGCTGGGACTGGCGCCGGTCCTGTGGGCGATCAATCATGTCTTCCATCGCAAGCTGAGCGAATCGCTGCGAGCGATGCGTGATTCCTTCAGCCGCGTGACGGCCACGCTCGCCGAATCGGTGCTCGGCGTGCGGGTGACGCAGGGCTTCGTGCGGGAGGACGAAAATGCCCGATTGTTCCGCGAGCTGGCCAGCGACCATTCGGGCTACAACTACTCGGTGCTGCGGACCTACGGACTGTTTCAGCCCCTGCTCGACCTCAACAACCAGGTCTTTATCGCCACGCTGCTGCTGGTGGGCGGCACGCGGGCGCTGTCGCCGGCGCACACGACGCAGTTGGGGGATCTCGTCGGCTTCCTGTTCATGGCCAACATGTTTTTGTCGCCCGTCTCAAACCTGGGGACGCAGTACAACCAGGCGCTGACCGCGATGGCCGGGGCCGAGCGGCTCTTCAACCTGCTCGACTCGCCTCCGGAATGGTGCGACCGGCCCGACGCCGTCGAGCTGAAACGCATTCGCGGACGCGTGGCGTTTGAGCGGGTCTCGTTTGCCTACGATCCCGAGCGTCCCGTCCTCCGCGAGATCGATTTCGTCGCTGAGCCCGGGCAAACGATCGCGCTCGTCGGACACACGGGCAGCGGCAAGACCACGATCATCAACTTGATCGCCAAGTTTTATTTGCCCAACTCGGGCCGGCTGCTGATCGATGAGTTCGAGATCACCGACGTCTCGGCCGACTCGCTGCATCGGCAGCTCGGAATCGTTGTGCAGCAGAATTTTCTGTTCAGCGGAACGGTCGCCGACAACATTCGCGTGGGGCGGCCGGACGCGACTGACCACGACCTGGTCGAAGTACTCACGCGACTGGACGCCCAGGACTTAATCGAAAGCCTGCCCGACGGCCTCCAGACGACGGTCGGCGAGCGGGGCGTCGGCATTTCCTCGGGGCAGCGGCAACTCGTTTGCTTCGCCCGAGCACTCTTGGCCGACCCCCGAATTCTGATCCTCGACGAAGCCACTAGCAGCGTCGACAGCATGACGGAAGCCCGAATTCAACGGGCCCTCGCAGTCTTGCTCGCCGGCCGAACGGCCTTTGTCGTCGCGCACCGTCTGAGCACGATCCGCAACGCCGACCAGGTGCTGGTCCTCGATCACGGCCAGATCGTCGAGCGCGGGACGCACTACGACCTGCTCGCCGCCGACGGCATCTACGCGAGCCTGTACCGCCGATTCACGGAATGCGCGGCCGCCTAGCAGTGGCACACAAAATCAAAAAGATCCCGATTCTCTCGGACGAGTCGCCAGATGCGTTTGTGCCCTTTTAAAGATTTGCGTGAGCCCGTGTCCAGAGTTACGATCGGAACCGGGGCTGCGGGCCTAATTTGCCTTATCGATTTCCCCAAGGTCGGCGTGGGCCATGACCAAGATCTACGGGCGCTGTCCGCGTTGTAAATCGCGGATCAAGATCAACGACGCCGAACGCCTGGATGGTCGAAAGATCACCTGCCGGGGGTGCCGCTATCGGATCCTGATTCGCGCCCCAAAGACGACGTCCGTGCGAAATCAGTCGAAAGAACTGGTAATCACTGAGTTCTTCGATGACGACGAAGAAGACGACATCGAAACGATCCCTCTTCACGAGCCGGACGAGGACGCAGGGAGCGCCCTCGACGAGGATGAGCCTGCCGCTGCGATCGACAGCGACAGCGAACTCCCCGCCTATCAGCCCATGCTGTACCGACGGACCGCAAGGAAAAAGGCGCGAGACAGCCGCGATGATGCGGAGGGAGCCGCAACATTCGTTGAGACGGCGGACGGTGAAACGGGCGCGGCCGGTGAAAAACGCGGTCCGCTCGTATTCATCCTCGGTGGCGTCGGAGGCCTCTTGCTGGTGGGCTTAGTCGTCGCGGGGATTGTGTTGCTCCGCTCGGGGATCTTCAAACCGGCGAAATACGAACCGCCCCAAAACTACGTCAGCTTCGCCCCGAAGGGCTTTCAACTGAGCGCCAAGGTTCCGGAAGGTTGGACCCAGACTTGCGCGGGAGGCGAGGCGGGCCTTCCGATCAGTGCGCGGTTCAGCTCGGGATCGATTTCGGTCAACGTCCGCGAGAGCATCGGTGGCGGAGCCCTCGGCCAGGCCGCCATCGCAATGCAGGGGGCCGCACCCGGAGTCCCCAAAGAGGCACCCGTGATTGGAATCCACGCGTACCATCGAAGACACTTCGAAGACGACTACAAGAATTACAACGAAGAGTTCGGACGGCCGATCCAAACCCGAGGCTATGGAGAGGGTCGCATCTCCGATTTCACCGCGAGCGAGGGCCTGTTTGGTTCGCAGATCAAGGGCTGCCGGGCGACGGTGATGAACTCCATCCATCAATTCACCGTCACGTGCAAGTGCCCGGCGGGCCAGTTCAAGGACATAAAACCGGTCTTCGAGAAAATCGTCGCCAGCCTCAGCACGGGCGGCGACTAGAGCTGCGCAGCCGATCGATGGTTCGATTTTCCCAAGGTCAGCGTGGACCATGACGAAAATCTTTGGCCTCTGCCCGCGTTGCAAATCGCGGATCAGGATCAACAACGTCGAGCGGCTAGACGGTCGAAAGATCGCTTGCCGCGACTGCGGCTATACCATTCGCATTCAAGCTGGGAAGGCGAAGTCCAAGTCGGCTCCAAGTCGTCGCCCGCCTGAAGAGCTGAAAATCACCGAATTTTTCGATGAAAACGGGGAAGAGGTCCTGATCGAGAACCTGAAAGCGAGCGCCGCCGACGCGATTGATGACGAAGAGTTCTCGGCTGCCATCGATAGGGACGGCGAGCTCCCCGCGTATCGCCCGCTCGCCCGCCGGCCCAAAGCGAAAAAACGAGCTCCGGAAGAGATGGACGATGACGCCCGCGCGAACTCGTTTGTTCCGGCGGAGAAATCTGCCGCTCGCAAAGGGAAGCTGACTCCGCTCAAGATCGTTCTCATCTGCGTCGGCTTTCTGATCGGGTTCGGCGCCGCCTTCGCCGGAGTCAGCCTGCTTCGTTCGGGCGGGTCGGCGAAGTTTGAGCCGCCAGAAAAATATGTGGCCATCCCGGTCGGTTTGGGTCCATTGGCTGGGGAGAAGCCCGAGGGTTGGAAATCGGTGACCGGCGGCGGAGCGAACGGCATTCCGATCTACGTACGGATCAACCACGACGACATCTCTATCGACATTCGCGAAACGGAGGGATCATCCGCGAAGGGCAAGATGAAAAAGGCCATCATGAGCGGCCAAGAGCTCAATCAGATCGGCGGCCCGTCGAGCGGGCGGCTGGGTGAGGCGCCGGGCATCAACTCGACCCACGGGTACCACTTGGACGTGGTGATGAAGAATTTCTCGAATTACAGAGAGAACGCGGCCCAGCCCATCGAGACCGGTTTCGGCATGGGATTGATCTCAGACTTCACGGCCGAGGAGGGGCTCTTCCACAGCAGGGTCAAAGGCTGCCGCGCCAGTCTTGTCGCCCGCGATCACCAATACAACATCGTCTGCAAATGCCCGGCGGCCCAGTTCAAAGAGGTGAAGCCCGTCTTTGAGAAAATCGTCGCAAGCCTGAATCCGGACGAGGGCCCTCGCCCGCCGCATCGCGGAAAGTTGGCCCTCCCGGCGGCGGAGGGTGCGGATGACAAACCGGCCGATACCGACGATGAACGTCCGGGAAAGGCCGCGCCGACCCCTCACGAAAAGGCCGCGCCGAAAGCCGCTCCTTCGATGCCATTAGGTGACCCCGAATCGCCAGCGTGAGCCGACGCCTCAATGAAAAGGCTGCTCCTCCGATGCGGGCGGGTGACGCCGATCGAGAGGATCGATAAGCTGACGAACCGGGTTTCTTGGTTCGAGCTAAACCGGTAAACAATTTCTCTCGCACAACGCACTTGATCGGCTCACCACTCCGAATTCCGCTCGTCACAGCGACACTGCTCCTCACCACCGCGGCTTGCGTGTGGCAGTTGGGCGCCAAAGTCGATGCCGCTCCGGTGCAGAAGAATCAGATTCCGCACGGGCAGACTCGGCCGCCCGGGCCGGCGCTGTCGCCCGCCGAGGCGATCGCCCGCATGAAAGTGCCGGAGGGATTTCAGGTCGAGCTGGTCGCCGCCGAGCCCGATCTTGTGAACCCCGTCGCCATGACGTTCGACGAGCGGGGGCGAATCTGGGTCACCGAAAGTCTCGAGTATCCGCGTCGCTCGGCCGGCCCCGGACGCGACCGCATCAAGATCCTCGAAGACACCGACGGCGACGGCAAGATCGACAAAGTCACCGTCTTTGCGGAGGGGCTGAACATTCCGTCGGGGATCGCGGTCGGGCATGGCGGCGTGTGGGTCGCCAACTCGCCGGACATTCTTTTCCTGCAGGACACCGACGGCGACGGCAAAGCCGATCGTCGCGAAGTCGTCGTGACGGGCTTCGGCCGTGATGACACGCACGAGCTGCCCAACTCACTCACCTGGGGGCCGGACGGATACCTCTACGGCCTGAACGGAGTGTTCAATCAAAGCCACGTGCGATCGGGCGATCGAGACTACAAGTTCACGTGCGCGATGTTCCGCATCAATCCGCGGACGCGGCGGTTTGAGCTGTTTTGCGAAGGAACGAGCAACCCTTGGGGCATCGCCTTTGACGACATCGGCAGCGCGTTCGTCAGCGCATGCGTGATCGATCACCTCTGGCACCTCACCGAGACGGGCTACTATCACCGGCAGGGGGGACCGTATCCGCCGTTTACGTGGAAGATCGGCTCGATCGCCTCGTTTAAGCATCAGAAGGCCGCGTATTGCGGGCTGCACTATTTCGACAGCGACGCCTATCCACCCGAGTTCCGCCGCCGGCTCTACATGGGCAACATCCACGGCGGCTGCATCAACGTCGACACACTCAAGCGCGACGGCTCGACCTATGAGGCCGAACCGGCTCCTGACTTTCTGACCGCCAATGACGCGTGGTTCATGCCGGTGTCTCAGCAGACGGGTCCCGACGGCTGCCTCTACATCCTCGACTGGTACGACCGTTACCACTGTTACCAAGACGCCGGCCGCGATCCCGAGGGGATCGACCGTCTCAAGGGTCGGCTGTATCGCGTCCGCTACCAACACGGTTCGCATTCCGCGAGATTCGATTTCGCGAAGGAAACAGACGACGATCTGTTAGTCCAACTTGAGATCGCCGACAACAACTACGTTCGCGACACGATCGTCCGCTTGCTATCCGAACGCCACGACCCGGCGACGCGGCTGAAGCTGCAAAAAATGATTCTCACGGACCTGGCCGGCCAGAAGGCGCGGATGTATGCCTTGCGGGCGCTCGCCGGCTCGCTCGTGGCCGGAGGGGCGTGCCCGGACGGCGAGTTTTTAACCGCTCTCATCTCGGATCCCGAGCCGGCGCTGCGTGCCTGGGCCGTGCGGATCGTGGGCAACAACGATGCGGAAGCGGCCTTCGCTCCGGGGAGCGAGCGGGAGGCACGCCGTGTCTCCACAGCGGTGCGTCAGTTGGTGATCGCCGCGGCGCACGACGTCTCGCCCGACGTGCGTCTGCAGGCGGCCATCGCCGCGCCTAAAGTTCTCGGGATCCAAGCCATCGACGCGTTGATCGAGATCTTATCTCATTCCGGTGACGACCCGCTGATTCCGCATATCGTCTGGAACAATCTCCTACCACTGATGGAGGATCGTGGCGCAACGATCGTTTCGGCTTTGAGCAGGTCGAGCGTTGAGCGCAATCCAATCTTTGCCGAGTTCGTGCCGCGCATGTTCGACAGGCTGCTTTCCGCGCGGACGATCGACCGCGACGCCCTGCGCGAGATCTTTCACCTCGCTGTGTACGCGCAGCGGTCTGCGGCCACCCAGCGCTGTCTACGAATCCTGGTCGAGCGCATTCAGAATCGCGAGCTTTCTGGATCGCGACTCGAGATCGTGCAGCGCACTCTCGAACCGGGATTGCACACAGTTCTTTCGGGACCCCACCAAGGGCCGTTGTATCTCGATGTGACGCTTCTGGAGGCCAGTTGGCGCGACCCCGAAGGGATACAGGCGGCACGCCAGCTGGCGGCCGACTTGCGGACTCCCGAACGGCAACGCATCGCGGCTATCGAAGCGCTCGCCGCCGCCAACGACACGTGGATCCTGAAACTGGGTGAGACGATTCTCTCGGCTCAGCGGCCCTGGTCGCCCGGATTCCGTGCCCGGCTCATTACCGCGATCGCGCGGCTCGACGCTCCGCAAGTCGCCGAGCTGGTTCTGTCCCATTACGATCGGCTAGACCCGGACGAAAAACCCGTTGCCATTCAGGCACTCACGCAACGGCTCGCGTGGAGCAAACGGTTGCTGGCGGCCATCGCCGCTGGGCGCCTCCCTGCCCACGATCTGAATCTGTCGCAGGCTCGCAAACTGCTGGCATTCGGTGACAAAGAACTCATCGAAGCGGTGCACGCCCGTTGGGGACACATACGCGACGCGCGGGACCCCCAGCGCGAAGTTGTCATCGCCCGCATGCGCGCGCTGATTCGCGGCAACCACGGCGACGCCGCTGAAGGCGAAAAAGTCTTCAAGCGAATTTGCGCCCAGTGCCACAGAATCCATGGCCAGGGGAACGACGTCGGTCCGGAAATCACGCTCAACGGCCGCAGCTCGTTCGACCAGTTGCTCTCAAACGTCTTCGACCCGAACCTGGTGATCGGAGCGGCTTACCGGGCCGTGGTCGTGGTCACCAAAGAGGGCCGCGTGCTGACGGGTCTCTTGGCGGAGGATAATCCGCGCCGAATCGTCCTCAAAATGCAGGGGGGCAAAATGGAAACGGTGCCTCGCGACGACGTTGAGACATTCCGAATCAGCAACATCTCGCTCATGCCCGAGCAGATCGAGAACCAGATGAAGCCGCAGGAGATCGTCGACCTGTTCACGTTCTTGTCGTACGACAAGCACCCGAGCGATCCGACGGCGCGGCAGTTGCCTGGATTGCACTGATTACGCCGGCTCGCGGGCCTTCGAGGCAGCGACCTTGCCGGTCGGACGCGGCGGTGATGCAATCCTTGGCATTAAGAGCAACAGCGTCTGCTCGCGCTGCCCGGGCTGCGGCACGATCTTGGCCGCGGGGATCGACGGACCGCCGCGCTTGATGAGCGCCGCGGCCGCCGCATCGACTGGGTTTGTCGGAGCCGATCCCCTATCGAGCGGTTCATCGACAAATAAGTTGATAATCCCGGTCGCTCCCTCGTGAAGCACAACCTCGGTATTGAAGCGGACTGTAACGAGCTGGGGATGCTCGGGGCGCGTGTGGTCATTGACCTGGCTCGATTGGGCTCGAACCTCGATGCGAATCGCTCCTCCCGACTGGCTGCTCGGGCGAATGCGGAGCGTTGTGACGGCGGATGCACCCGGCTTCGATACCGAAATCGATCGCGCATTTGCCGCGTCGCCGCCGCTGGTGTCGACTGCGTCCGGCCGGTTGCTTCCCGTGACAAGATTCTGTTCGCTCCACTCCAGCTCGGCCCAGGCGCCGCTGGTCGCCTGCAATTGGCTGCTGGCTCGTAGAGTCGTGTGTCCCAGTCCGCGGATTTGATTGAACACCGACGGTAAATCGGAATCGACGATCCCGAAGCTATTGCGCCATTGATCCCACGGAAGTTGCCGCCCCGTCGCCGGCACCACGCTCAGGACGATCAGGTCGATCGCAATCCGTGGCGACGTCGATTCGAGGTCGCGGCACAGAGCGTCGACCCGGCCAATGGCTTCCGGCCGATCGGAAACAATCAGGACGCCGGGCCGGTCAAGCGATTCGGCGTCAACGATCGTCGCCGCGGATCCGGCCGCTTGCGCAGGCTCTTTACCGACAGCCGAGCCCGCATTTGCCGCGACCGCCTCCCCGCGCGCGGTCAGGAGCGGCCTCACCAAGCGTTCGAGGCTGACGGCGGACATCGAAGTCGGCCGGTAAGTGTGCGTCACGACCAGGCCCGAATCCGCCGCACCA
Organism: Planctomycetaceae bacterium; assembly: GCA_035949535.1. Lineage (GTDB taxonomy): Bacteria > Planctomycetota > Planctomycetia > Planctomycetales > Planctomycetaceae > DASPSM01. The sequence goes on from DASZIA010000354.1 coordinate 9,075, forward strand.
GCAATCGGTTCACGCGCAGCCCCCCCGCTCGTTGGAGCTGTGTCTTCGAGCGGGCCGAGCTGAATGGCCGCGCGTCGATTACGTCGAGAGGCCGATTGCGAGGCATTCCAAAAGCGGCCTGAGTCTTTCCCGGCCCGAGCGCCAGGAGCAGCCGCGTATCGCGGGTTGCCATTTCTGGCCGCTTGCTGTGGAGCGCTCAAGGCAGGCTCAGGCCGAGTCGTGGTGCCCGTCGGAGTGACGCCGATCGCAGTGACATAAGCCTGAACGCGCAATGGGCCGTTCTGCTCCTCGGTCGCGCGCTCGGCCAGGAGGCGCGCGACCGGCGAATCCTCGTGCAGCAAAGCCACGATTCCTAGCACGAGACTGCCTAGAGCCAGCGCCCGCACCGCCGTCCGGAAGGGCTGTGTTGACCGTGTTGACGTGTGTGACCTGCGACGCTTCGCTCTGGGTCGGACGCGGGCATTATCCAGGCGCGAAACCATTAGACGATTCCAAGGGATCGCAGTCCGTTTAGTGCGACCCGGAGGGATCGCGATCTGCCTCCGGGGCGGGCTTCAGCAGCACTGAGCGCTTCGCCCCGGCGCAAGGGCCCAAGGCCACAAGCTCGATGCGGTCTTCCGCGACGCCCGCGAGCCGATACAGTTCACTCTCCGCGACGATCTTGTCCCCTTCGCGATACAGGCGGCCGTTCACGATCGCCGCACGGCGAGTCTTCCCCAAAATCGTCGTGGTGAGGTGCAACTTGCTTTTCAGCACGGCCGCCGCGTGGCACGCGCCCTGCGACGGTGAGGGAATTGCCTCAGGCACATCGCCGATTTGTGTCGGCGAAGCTGCGTCGCTCGACGAGGCCGCTTCGACGGTCGAGTTCTCTGTCGCCGAGGACGCGTCGAGTTTGGCCCGGAGCAGTGCTGGGACCCAAAAACAGAGTCCAAGCACGAACAGTGCGATCCACGCGGTCCTTTTCAGTTGCGCGCCGCCCGCAGCTGCGATCCGCGGGACTGAAATGGCATGCAGTTGCACGGCGACCTAAGTCCCTTCCTTGAGACAGTCCGTAAATTCGGTCCCTATGAGAATCCGGTGCCACGGCTCAGCTTGCTCAGCCGTGTTTTCAAGGCGCGGGGTTGAGCAAGCTCAACCGTGGCACACAACGCCTATCACAATTCCCGGACGATCTCATTTACTCCTTGGCAAAGGCGCACCACGAATGCGAGGCGAGACCAATACTTCCCGGATTATTTCGGCAACCGCTTTAACGGAAGTTGCGTTAAATCCGGCAAGTTGGGAACCCGCGCGGCGAGTCGATCGGCCACGGTTGGGTCAGATTTCGCGTTCGACAAAGCCAATAGAAAAAGGGCGCGGCAAGGTCCCCTCAAAGCTCCCAGCTTTCCTTGCCGCGCCCAGGCGTTGGCCGCAATTGTTTTCTCAATTCGCCAGGTCGCTCGACGCGAGTTGCCCAAACATAGGCCGCATTCCGCGAGCGTCAAATTGTTCCTTGCTCCCCACGTGAGAGGGGCGGCCGTAAGTTCGTCGCAATCGGTTCAACGCGTGCCAGTGGCGTCCGCCGCGCCCGACGGTAACGAGAAGTGCGATTGCAACGCCCATCGGGTGCTCGCGAATGACGCCAAGTCAGACGAGCGAGGCGGCAATAGCGTTGGACAGACGCGCGAGGTAGGTGCCCTGCGGCTCCTGAGGCTGCGTCATGAGGATGACCGCGAATGCGTCGCGGTCGGGGTCGATCCAGAGAACCGTGCCGGTTGCCCCCATGTGGCCGTACATCCTCGGGCCCAAGAGGTCGCCGAAATAGGGCGAATATCCCGGCCAGCTCAATCGCCACCCGAGTCCCCAGGGCCGTCCCTCGCGTTCGGCGACCGGAATTCCAAACAGTCCGGACAATTGATTCCGCGTCGCCGCCTCGACGGTCGCCTTGGCAAAGACTCGCGTGCCATCCAGGGTGCCGCCGGAAAGCATCGCCTGGGCGAAGCGCGCGAGATCGCGGGGCGTCGACAGCACGCCGCCCCAAGGGGCGCCGAGTCCTCTCCAATAGCGGCTGTTCCAGCCCCAATCGGACGCGGCGTCGCGCTGGTCTTCGGGCACGCGGATCTCCGCGATGCGGGCGGCTCGTCCATTTGCGGGGTCATACCATTTGTCGGGCGCGCCCAAGGACGTGTCGTTCATCCACAGCGGCTGGAAAATCTCGGTGCGCAAAAAATCGGAGCAAGTGCGGCCCGAGATTGTGCGAATGATTTCCCCCAACAGTCCAAAACCCATGCTCTGGTAGCGCACGCCTCGCCCGGGAGGAAAACCCATCTCGGCCGCGCAGGTGCCGGCCACAAATTCGTCGAGCGAGGCATGCGACTCGCGCAGCTCCCGATTTTGCGGCAGCATGTCGGGCAGACCGGAAGAATGGGTGAGCAGGTGCCTCACGGTGACGCCGTATTTGCCCCGGCCGCGAAACTGGGCGACGATCTCGCATACGCGATCGTCGAGCGAGAGCAGCCCGCGCTCGACCAAGAGCAACGCGCCCATCGCCACAATCGGCTTGGTAATCGACGCCACGAGAAAGATGACGTCGTCGCGAACGGGGGGCGAGGCGGGGTCGAGCGTCTGGTTGCCGAAGACGTGCGTTCTTGTCGCGCGATCTGATCGGCCGCAAATCAAAGCAGCCGATGGGATCAGTCCTCGGCGACACCAGTCACCCAAGAGTTCGAGCGTCCGCTGCCACTGCCGGGGGTCGAGTCCGACCTGGCGGGCGTCATCCTCAAATCCTGTCGCCGACATTGGAGATCGCTGCCCGAACTGTCACGTGGGACTATCTGGGTCCCTCGTGCTCGAGGGTCACAGGTCGACTTTCTGCACCTGCAGCAGCGAATCGAGCCGCGTGATTTCGAGGACTTCTCGAATTTCGTCCGAGGGATTGTAGACCAGCACTTGGACGCCAAGCCGCCCCAGCGATGCCAGCATGCCCAACATTCCGCTGGGCACGAGCTTTACGCCCGTGAGGTCGAACGCCAGCACTTCGCACTGGTGCTCTTTGATCAACTCGGCGATCTCCGCGCGGCACTCGCTGACGACAATCTGATCTAAAAGCTCGGCGCTGACGAAGCTGACCACCGTCAGCTTGCCGGTTTGATAGACGTTCAGATAGCTCGACCGTCGCGGCATGTCCCCACATCCCCTTACGCTGAGCGCCCCAAAACGGAGCGCTCAGTGAGGGATGCAGTTTAAGGGATCAACGGTCGTCTCGAAAGATGCGTCCTCAAGTTTCGACGCGGAATGGCCTCACGGACCCCTCTCCCATTCCGATGGGAGAGGGGCAGGGGTGAGGGCCTCCGTTTTGAGCGTGACGATACGCTCAAAACGGGATGGCTTCGGTCAGCTCCTTGCGGAGCCGGTTCCG
>DASZIA010000355.1:0-10177 GCA_035949535.1 Planctomycetaceae bacterium
TGCGTTCGGCGAATTCGCCAATGCGCCCTACAAAGACATCGCCGCCGTCGCCTCAATCTTGCCGCGGGACAAGATTCGCGCCTGGCTGACGCGGCCCGAAACCCCGCAAGTGCGTCTGGGGCTCTACGGCATGCTGCTGGGCCTGTGTGGAAACGACAGCGACGCCAAACTCCTGGCCGAGAGGATCGCGCCCAACAGCGACGAATTCCGCATCGGCCTGGATGGCATGATCTCCGGCTATCTGCTGCTCACGGGCAACCCCGGTCTCGACAACATCGACGACTGGAAATTCAAGGTCCACGCCGGAAAGAAGGCCGCCTTCAGCGAGACCTACGCTGCCATGATGGGTCTGCGGTTCATGTGGCAGTACGCCGGCGGGAAGATCTCCAACGAGCGACTGCAGCAATCGATGCGAATCTTGCTCGATCAGCCGGAACTCGCGGACCTTGTGATTGCGGACCTGGCCCGCTGGAAGGACTGGAGCGTTCAAGAGCGTCTGATGTCGCTCTATGGCAAAGGGGATTACAACATCCCGTCGATCAAGCGTTCGATCATTCGCTACATGCTGGCGAGCACCGACACAAAAGGTGATGCCGGGCCGCCGACGAGCACCACGGCCGGCACGGCTTCGGGCGCGCAGTCGAGCGGCGGCGTGGCCAGCGGCAATGTTCCCGCCGAAGCCAACCTCGAATCGGCGGCTCGCGGAAAAAAGTATCTCGAGGAATTGCGCAAGCGCGACCCGCGAACGGTGAAGGAAGCCGAACGGTTCTTCTTCCTCAAGTAAATCGCGGGGCAGACGGTCCGGTTCGCCGGCGTCCGCCGCTTCGGCGGAAACGGCAGGCGCGAACGCTGGTTCCGGCAGAAGAGGGCCGACACATGATCGACATCTCCGCGATCCAGTCCGCGCTGCATGATTTCGGCATCGACGGCTGGCTGCTTTATGACTTTCGGGGCAGCAACGTGCTCGCCCAGCGCGTGCTGGGGCTCGCCCCGTCCGAGGTTGGCAGCCGCCGCTACGCCTATTGCATTCCGGCTCGGGGCGAGCCGCGCAAACTGGTCCATCGCATTGAAGAAGGCGCGCTATCGGCGCTACCCGGCTCGAAAACTGTTTACCTGCGCTGGCAGGAATTTGAGCAAGGACTCGCCCACCTGGCGTCGGGCCTCAAACGCGTTGCAATGGAGTACTCGCCCGATAACGCCATTCCCTACGTCTCGCGGGTCGACGCAGGGACCGTCGAACTCGTGAAAAAGCTCGGCGTCGAGGTCGTCTCCTCGGGCGACCTGATTCAGGTCTTCGAGGCCGCCTGGGACGACGAACAGGAACGATCGCACTTCGATGCCGCGGTCCAGACCAACACTGCCTACACGCGTGCCTGGCGGTTTATTGCTGAGGCGGTCCGGCGCGGCACGGTTGTGGATGAAATCGCCGTCCAGGCCGAAATCCTCAAGCATTTCGCTGAGAACGATCTCGAAACCGAGCACCCGCCGATCGTCGCCGTCGGACCGCACTCGGGAAACCCGCATCACGAGACCTCGAGCGGACCTGGCAGCGAAATCCGCGACGGGGATTTCGTGCTCATTGATCTGTGGGCCAAGCTCAAGCGGCCGCGCGCCGTCTACAGTGACCTGACCCGGGTCGGCTTCGTCGGGCAAACCGTGCCGCCGCGCTATACCGAGATCTTCCAGATTGTGGCCAAGGCCCGCGACGCGGCGATCGAAACCGTTCGAGCGGCCTTCGCCGAGAAACGTCCGTTGGCTGGCTGTGACGTCGATCGCGCGGCGCGACACGTGATCGAGTCAGCGGGCTACGGCGATCGATTTGTTCACCGCACGGGCCACAGCATCGGTCAGGAGACGCACGGCAACGGTGCCAACATCGACGATCTGGAAACGCACGACATCCGTCGCATCTTGCCGCGGACCTGCTTTTCGATCGAGCCCGGGATTTACCTCCCCGAGTTCGGCGTGCGCAGCGAAGTGAACGTCTACATCGATCGCGGCGGAAAGGTGCACGTCACAGGCGGACCGGTGCAGACCGCGGTGGTCAAGATCCTGGCGGACTATTGACGAACGCGACGGGAAACCCGTGTTTCCTTCGTCATTCGTGCTTCCTGCTGATCGATGCGCGGCACGCTTCAACGAGCGCGTCGAAGAGCCGTTGCTGAGTCACGCTGGCGTGGGCGGTCAGCTCGGGGTGCCACTGCACGGTGAAGAGCCACGGATGCGTTTTGAGCTCGCACCCTTCGATGGTTCCGTCGGGAGCGCGCGCGACCGGGACCAACCCGTGGGCCGCTTCGCGAATGGCCTGGTGATGCCAGGACGAGGCGGGAAACTCCGATTCGCCGAGAATGCCTGCCAGTCGCGACTTGGCTTCGACCACGATGGAATGCTCGGTCGGCTCACGCGGGGGCAGGCGATGGACCACAGCATCTCCGACAACGTCCGGCAGGTGCTCGTGCAGCGTTCCGCCTAAGGCCACGTTGACCAACTGGTGCCCGCGGCAGATCGCCAGCGTGGGCAGTTCGGACGCGGCTACTCGCCGCGCGAGGGCCAGCTCGCTGCGGTCCCGCTCCGTATCCACGCCATAAATCTCCTCGTGCTTACTCCCGCCGTAAAGCGACGGTTCGACGTCGCCGCCGCCCGCCAGAATGAGCCCGTCGAGCATGTCGAAGAGTTCCTCCCACGGGTCATCGCCCGGGGGGATCAAGAGCGCAATGCCACCGGCGCGACGCACGGCATCGACGTAAAGGGCTGGCAGTCGAAACCGGCCGTCCTCATCGCGGCCGTAGGTCGTAATGCCGATGATGGGTCGTCGCATGAACCTCCAAGACCTCCGGTTACGTTCTTGAAGAACTCGGTGCCCGCTCAAATCCGCTCGAAGTAGCGACCTCGCTCCCAGTCGGTGACCGCCCGATCGCAGGCCGCCTGTTCGGTGCGGAAAAAGTGGGCATAGTGTTTGACGACGTCAGCTCCAAAAGCCCGTCGGCAAAATTCACTCTGTTCAAAAAGACTGACTGCCTCGGTCAAGGTTCGCGGGACGTGTGGCAGCTCAGACGCGTGATACGCGTCGCCGCGAAATTCGGCCGGCGGACGCATGTCATTCGCGATGCCGTCGAGTCCCGAGGCCAGGGCCGCCGCGTAGACAAGATACGGATTGCAGTCGGCGCCGGGAATGCGGCACTCGATCCGCAGGCTCTCGGCCGTCCCGACGACTCGGAAGCCGGCCGTGCGATTATCGCGGCTCCAGGCCAGCCGTGTCGGAGCCCAAGAGCCGGACTGATAGCGTTTGTAGGAGTTGACGTTGGGGGCGTAGAAAACCATCACTTCGGGGGCGTGCGCCAGCCATCCGGCGAGGAACTTGAGAAACGTCCCGGAACCCTCGATGCTGCCCCCATCGCCCGCACCCAGTTTCTGCCGGCCCGCGAACGCATTGCGGCCCTCCCGCCACAGGCTCAAGTGCACGTGGCAGCTCGACCCGGCTTGCTTGTCCGACAGCTTGGCCATGAACGTGACGCTGACGCCCAACTTGTCCGCGATCTCTTTGGCACACTGCTTCAAGATCGTGTGGTTGTCCGCCATTGCCAAGACGTCGCTGTACCGAACATTCAGCTCGTGCTGGCCCTTGCCCCATTCGCCCTTGGTCGATTCGACGGTAATGCCTGACTGTTTGAGGTGCCGGCGGACGAGGCCGTTGTAGTCCTCCTCGCGCGTCCCCTGCAGGGCGTGATAGTCTTCGAGATACCAGCCAGCCGGTTCGAGATTGCGATATTCGGCGGCCGCCGCATCGCGGTACGAATTGCGAAAGAAGTAATACTCGAGTTCCGAGGCTGCCATCGTCTCGTAACCGATTTTCGACGCCGCCTCGATCTGCTTGAGCAGCATCGAGCGGGGCGCCGGTTCGATCAGCGCCGGGGCGTGCTCCTCTGCGGAGTGCAGATCGCAGAGCACGATCGCCGTGCGGTCGAGCCAGCTCGCCTGCCTCAGCGTGCGGAAGTCGGGCGCCAGGTGAAAGTCGCCGTAGCCCTTTTGCCAGTTCGCGAACTCATACCCGGGGACCGGCTCCATTTCCATGTCGACAGTCAGCAGGTAATTGCAAGCATGCGTCCCGGCCTCGGCAATGTTCGAGAGGAAGTGCTCGGCATCAAACCGTTTGCCCATCAGCCGGCCATAAATGTCGGGAAAGACCGCGAGCACCGTGTCGATTTCGCCGGACTCGGCGCGTCGCTTCAGTTCCGAGCGGTCGATCACTCCTGGACTTTGCGGCATGCAACACGTTCCGAGTGAGCCAAAATACGAGCCGCATTTAATGTAACAGGGTGCCCCGCGCGCCGCGACGTGCGGGCAATTTGCAGCGGCGCGCCGCCTGCATTACGCTGGCATTTGAAACAGCACGACGAAGTACCGGAAAGGTTCGAGAATGGCAACAGCCCTGGCCGAATCTCCCATTTTGCGTCTGCACCGCGACGACAACATTGCCATCGCGAAGCGCACCATCCGTGCCGATACCCTAATCGAGGCCGACGCGGGCACCGCGATTCACGTCACCGAGCGCGTGGAAATCGGGCACAAAGTCGCCGTCGTGCCGATTGCCCTCGGCGCGGCCGTGCGAAAGTATGGTCAAACCATCGGTTTCGCCACGGCGGACATTCAGCCCGGTCAATGGGTCCACACCCACAACGTCGAGGCCGGGACGCTCAGTCTCGATTACGCCTTCGCGAGTGAGGTTCCCGCCGGCCCCACACCCATAACGGGTCGCACGTTTGTGGGTTATCGCCGAGCCGATGGACGGGCCGCGACGAGGAACTACATCGGCATCGTCAGCACGGTCAACTGTTCGGCGGCCACGTCGCGGTTCGTCGCGCAGCAATTCGACCGGCGGATGCTGGAAGACTATCCGAACATCGACGGCGTTGTGCCGCTGGTTCACAAAGCCGGCTGCGCAATGCAATACGGGGGAGACGATCACCAGCAATTGGCGCGGGTCCTGAGCGGCTTTGCCAAGCACGCAAACATCGCCGCCTACCTGGTGATCGGCCTGGGCTGCGAAACGGGACAGGCGTCGTTCCTGGTGGACAATTACGGGCTGACCGAGTTGCAAATCCCGGGGCAACTGCCCGCCACCCGCGCCCCGACCCGATCGCGCCGAGTGATGAATATCCAGGAAGTGGGCGGCGTGCGGCGCACGGTCGAGCGGGCCGCCGGCATGCTCAAAGAAATGCTTCCGGAAGTGAATCGGGTCGAGCGCGTGCCCATTCCAGTTTCCGAAATCATTTTGGGAACCAATTGCGGCGGGAGCGACGGCTCGAGCGGCGTGACGGCCAACCCGGCACTGGGGTACGCGAGCGACTTGCTGGTGGCCCACGGAGCCACGTCGATTCTGGCCGAAACCCCAGAGATCTACGGCGGCGAGCACCTGCTCACACGGCGGGCCGTCTCGCCAGAGGTCGGGCAGAAACTCGTCGGACTGATCAAGTGGTGGGAGCGCTATACCGCCTTTTTCGGCGCGGAGATTAACAACAATCCGTCGGTCGGAAATAAAAAGGGGGGACTCACCACCATCTACGAAAAGTCGCTCGGGGCGATTGCCAAGGGGGGAACGACGGCGCTTCAAGCCGTCTACGCCTATGCAGAGCCGGTAACCCACAAGGGTTTTGTGTTTATGGACACGCCCGGGTTTGATCCGGCGTCGGTTACGGGGCTGATCGCCGGAGGAGCCAATGTAGTGGTGTTCACAACTGGGCGAGGAAGCTGTTTTGGCTGCAAGCCAGTCCCTTCGATCAAGGTTGCGACCAACACTCCTCTTTATGAGCACATGATGGAGGACATGGATATCAACGCAGGCCGGATCCTTGAGGGGGCCTCGGTCGAAGAGGTAGGTCGCGAAATCTTTGAGAAGATTGTTGCCGTCGCCAGCGGCGAGCGAACCAAGAGCGAGCTGCAGGGAATCGGCGACGACGAATTTTGCCCCTGGAGCATCGGACCAACGCTCTGAGTGAGTGAGCGCGACTTGAGAATTCAGCGAAGTCCGGGAAGACGAGTGGCACTGGGTGACCGAAAAGTGCCATCCAGCTTCCGTCTGCGGAAGATCGGAATCTCATCGAACGCCGGCCGGTTCGCACTCTGATCGCGACGGCCGGACGGATTCTTCTCGCTTAACTCGGCCTAATCCAAATCCGGCTTTTAACTTACGTGAGCAGGTCAGCAGCCTGACCAGAGGCCGCGCCCATAGATTCGGCAAAATCGGAAGATACCGAAAAAGCCGGATTCTCCGAATAACCGCTACAGTTTACCAACTTACCCAACCGATATTACCCGCATGACCGCACCCCTGCGCCCCCATTGGCGGACGCGGGAAGGTTGCGGATCCGTCGGAAAGACGCGATTAGGAAGGGATTCCTGATGCGGGTTCAGCACTGGTTGGCAACGCTAGTTGGCGCGAGCGGCCTGCTTTTGGGCGCACAGCGAGCTCTGTACGCCCAAGATCAGCCCGGAGCGTACCAGATCGCATCCCCGCAGCCCGGCCAGGGATTGGCTGGTCCTGTTGCGCCCCCGACCGGTCCGCCGGCCTCGTACAATGCGTCACTTACCGCACCAGAATACGGCGGTTATCCGCAGGTGATTCCTCCCGTTCCGCCTCCCATCGGGCCGACGGGGGTCGACGGCCAGTCGATTCAGCCCTATCCCACGACCTCACCGTTCAACGAAGGCTACACGAGCTTTTTCAACCTCAGCGGAATCTGGGACCGCGTCCAACGAAGCACCGATCGGCATTTTTACTTCAACGCCGACTTCCTGTTCATTAACACCAGGTCCACTCCGGGAATTTTCGGTAACCCGGCGGCCCAAACCTACGTCCGGCAAGAGCGCGACTTCATTAACGCGTCGTCCACGACCAGTACCACAAGCACCAGCAGCACCTCAAGCACCTCAGGCACCAGCAGCACCTCAAGCACCAGCTCGACATCCACGACGACCACGTTCAATGTGAATGAGGGCACTCAGCTCTTGCAAAACCAAGGGTTCATCACCAACACACCGGCGGACATTGCTGCGCGGTTCAACTACTACAATGCCGTCAATTTAAATAACCTCGGCCAACCGACCAGTAATGGGGCCCGCTTCCAGTTCGGCGAGTGGAATCCCGACCATTCGGGTTGGGCGTGGACCTTTTGGTTCGGCGGAACCGGCGTCACTGAACTGAACGCCGCCCAGACCAACGGCTTCACCCAGCACCCGCAAGACACGGCTCGGTTGGAGCAGCTCATCAAGTTTCTGCAGAACGCCAGTTTCCAGACTCTGATCGACGTCTCCGGCCCTGTCGACAATCTCGACGTCGCTCTGGGCGGCGTTGGCAAGAAAGACTTGACCGCCAACCAGATCTTCCAGATGGACTTGCTCAATCTACGCGGACTGCCGGTCGGCGATGGCACGCCCCGCGGCCAAACCATTCCCTACGACATCTTTTTCGACGTGAAGACAACCGCCTCGCAGATCGGAACGCATCTCGACTACTACTTCACACCGTTCCTCGAACGGAAGTGGCTCTCGGTTAATGCGATGGTCGGTGCCGAGTATTTGAACATTCGCGAAGGACTGAGCTTCACCGGCATCGACAGCGGAATGTTGTACGCCCCGGCTCTAACTAGCACGAACAACGTAATAGTCCCCGAGCGGGACTTCAAAGCCCAATCGACTCCTAACGGCATCGACGATAACAAGGATGGAATCATCGACAACGCGGGCACTCCCGAGCCGAGCCCAACCACGAACAGCAGCACCGGCTCGACAACGACATCGACGGGGTTCCTGTTTACGTTCCCCACGCCTTTCGCGTTGCTTCCCGCCACAATCGACGTGCAAGCCAACACGAACCTGGCCGGGCCGACCGCTGGGTTGCACTACCTGATTGGCAACAGCGAGGGATTCCATCTCATCGGCGAGACGAAGTTCGGCCTGATGGCCAACTGGGAAACGATCGAGCTGAGCGGCAACAACATCGGCAGCACCACGCGGGTGAACGGGGACTTTGTCACCTTCCCGCTTGAGCTGACCGGTTTTCGCGGCAATCCGCAGGCCGAAACCCAGCAGAACCTGTTCATACCCTCGCCTACGGATCCCAACCCGAACGCCTTTAATAGCTCGGCGCAGCATTCGCATGTCTCGCCCTTGATCGCGCAATCGATCATCGTCGAGGCCCCGGTCTTTCAGTATGTGCCGATCCTCGGCAAGATGTGGCCGTTCGCCCATGCCAACCTTCGCGGTGGCTACGAGTTCATGTGGGTCGGCGACGTCATCGAGACGAATCAGAGCATCGATTACGAAGGTAATCCGATGGCGGGCCTGAAGCCCCGCATCGTGGTCGACCGCGGAAGCTGGTATTCCGACAACTGGTCGGTCGGTGTTTCGTGGAACTGGTAAGGCCCGAGCCCGCCCGGGCTTAACGCCGCTGGCGAAGCAGGTTCACCCGTTGACGCGCCTCGGCAGAGCGCTGAGCGAGGATCTGCGAAAAGTCGAAGGCTGCCGAATCGCGACGCGCGTGGGGCTGCAGGGCCGACAGGACTTCCGCCGCCGTCGCGTACCGCTCCGAGACTTTGCGGGCCATCATCTTAGCGACGATCTCTTCGACCGCGACCGGCACCTCGGGCTTGACCTCGCGGACAGCGCGGGCGGTCTTCGTGCGGTGAGCGCGGAGCTTTTTCGAGACCGATTCGCCGGGAAACGGCACCATGCCGGTCAGCGCACAATAGAGCGTACAGCCCAAGCTGTAGATGTCCGCCTGGGGACCGACCTGAAAGCTGTCTAAGGTCTGCTCTGGCGCGATGTAGTCGGCCGTGCCGACGCAACCCTGTCCGGAGATCATCGTCAGCATGAATTCGTCCTCGTCTTTGTCGACGAGGGCCAGTCCGAAGTCGAGCACCTTGACCGTGCCGTTCTTCTTGACGAGCAGGTTGCCGGGCTTGATGTCGCGGTGGATCAATCCTTTTTCATGAGCGTGCTGCAGTCCAGCGGCGGCCTGTGCCACCAGGCTGCACGCCTGCGGCCACGGAATGAACCCCTGCCGGCCGATCAGCTCTTGCATGCTGATCCCTTCGACGAGCTCCATGGCCATGTACCAGATCTCGTCGGTCTCCCCGAGCTTGAGGGTCCGTACGATATTCGGATGGTTGAGCATCAGGCCGGCCCGAGCCTCGAGCTTGAACCGGGTAAGGTAATCGTTCTCCATGTGCTTGGAGATCACCTTGACCGCGGCTTTCTCGCCCGTGGCGTCGTTGATCGCGACATACAACCAACCCATCCCGCCGGTGCCCAGGATGTCGACGACGCGATATTCCCCGACGTTGAATTCCTCGAACTCGCCGTTCAGGATCCAGTCCGATTGAAATCGCGTCAGCAGCCCCTGGAGCATCAGCTTTTTGAGAAACTCAACGGTGATGGGCTTTTCGCCCGGTTCCTCGGTTTCCGCCTCGAGCGGCGCGCCCGAAGGCGGCGGCACAGCCTTGGCGTCGGTATCGGTGCTGGCTTCGGCCTCGGATCCGGTGATCGTGTCGACGTTGTCGACCAGGTCCATCCGCGTCTCGGGGATGGCCGCAGTCCGCGACAACTCGAAGGTGAGATTGGTCTCGACGCGAAAACTGAACGGACCGATGTCGAGGCGGTCGCCGTGGCACAGCACGCTGATATCCAGTGGATAGCCGTTCACGCGGATCCCGGCGTTCGGTCTCAGGGCGCGAATCCGCAGCACATCGCTGTCAAGCGTAATCACGCAGTGCGCGGGTGCGACCTCTGAGGACAAGAGCCGGATCGGCGCGTCGGTCGCCGAACCGATGAGCGTGGTGTGCCGGCTGATGTCTTTGTAGGCGGTGCCCCGTTGCGGATGCGCGTAGGCCAGGCGCGCGTACGATCGGCCGCGCCGCACGGGCGGGGTGCTCGGCGGTGGGGACGACTGCGTCCCAAAGGTGATTTCAGCCGGCGTGTCAGCAGTCATGGGCGCGGGATGACAAATTGACGTCCATCAGGGCGTCCAAACAACGGACGGACTTCGCGCAGGCACACGATTGGCCAGGAGCTGGGAACGTGGTCGAGTCAGCGCAACGGCTCTGCGCGCACTTTCGCACGTCAGGCCCTGCCAACCACACGAAAAATTGTAGCACGGGAGACCTGCGAAGAGAATGTCTTC
>DASZIA010000356.1:0-5999 GCA_035949535.1 Planctomycetaceae bacterium
ACGTGTCAGGCGGTCGAAGTTTGGTTCATTCACCAATTGGCGAAACCAGTTGAACGCGTCACCCACGGCGGCCTGCCCAGTCTCGTACCCAAAGTAGCCCGGCAGAATGCCCCCCTCCACAATCCCGGCGACTCCCGGCACCGATCGTTCGACTGCCGAGTTCAGCATGTGACAGCTGCTCGTGCCGAGCACCATCACCAGCGTGCCGGCTTCCGCCGCTCCGGCTCCGGGCACACCAGCATGGGCGTCGATGATGGCGGCGCTCACGGGAACGCCGACCGGCAATCCAAAGCGCTGCGAAATTGTCGGCGTCAGCCGACCGGCATGCTGCCCCGGCGCGAGAAAGCGGCCTGGCATGTTGTCGGCCACGACATTCGCCAGTCGCGGATGCACGGCTTGAAAGAATTCGCTGGACGGAAAGCCGTCGTGCGAGTGCCAGAGCGCCTTGTATCCTGCCTGACACGTCGAGCGGGGCAGTGTTGCCGCGTTGCCTCCGACGAGCTGCCAAACGAACCAGTCGCCGGCCTCCAGCCAGATCGCCGTCGCGTCGTAAACCTGGGGCGCATTCTCCAAAGTCTCGAGCATCTTGGGAAAGAACCATTCCAAGCCGATCGTGCCGCCATATCGATCGAGCCAGGGCTCCTTTCTCTCGCGGGCGACTGCGTTGAAGCGATCTGTCTGTGCTTTGGCCCCGTGATGCTTCCACAACTTGGGCCAGGCAAATTTCTCCGCAGACCAGCGTGGATCGACACAAAGCGGCGTACCATCGGCGAGCGTCGGCAGCATCGTGCAGCTTGTGAAATCAACGCCGATGCTCAGCACTCGCCGCGGGTCAATTTGGCCCGCCTCGAGCGCCGTTCGCACGGCGGTCGCTGCCGAGTCGATCCAATCGAGTGGATGCTGCAACGCAAAATCGGGCGGAAGCAACTCGCCGGTCGTGGGCAATCGCTCGGTGATTTGGCCGTGCGGATACTCGACGACAGCCGAGCCGTGCTCGTTTCCTTCCAAATCGACGAAAAGCGCTCGGACGGATTCTGTGCCGAAATCGAGACCCAGGGCCACCGATGAAGAACTCATGGTAGGCCAACATACCGAAAACCGCAGCGTCGCGGCAGTTCTCGGGGAGCGAGGCATGCATGAATGAGCCGGCTCGGCGCTCGCATTCCTTCATGCGACTCAGCGCAAGAAACTACGCACGAGTCACATCAGGAGCGAAGAATGACGCTCAGTATCAGGCACGTCACGATCGGGAAGTAAATTCGGGTGTGCTCGCTCTCGATTCGTATGTCGCCCGGCAGAGGGCCGAGCGGAACCGCGGGCACAAACATCAGGATCGCCCCCACCATCGCAATTACACATCCAATGACCAACAGCGTTCCGCCGAGGCCTTGCATAGGCAATCTTCCCCGACCCGTCCGATCCTAGTCCGCAGATTTCGTGCCGGTATCGTCGGCTGGATTCGCGGAGTCTGTGTCGCGGCGCACATGCCGGTTTCTCAGTTCGTCGAGCCGACGCCGCAACTCGGCCTCAAAGCCACGATCGACCGGCTGGTAGTACTCGCGCTCGACGCCGAGGTAATCCTGGTCAACCCAGCCTTCGGCACCGTCATGCGCGTACTGGTAGCCTTGGCCATGTCCGAGCCGCTTCGCACCCGCATAGCTCGCATCGCGTAAATGAGTCGGCACGGGCAAAACCCGCCGCTCTCGGACGTCGGTCAGCGCCGCCTCGACTGCCTTGTACGATGCATTAGATTTGGGCGCCATCGCGACGTAAGTCACCGCCTGTGAGAGAATAATGCGACACTCGGGCATGCCGACCATCTCGGTTGCTTGCGCGGCCGAGTTGGCGACCACAAGGGCCATCGGATCGGCGTTGCCGACGTCCTCGGAGGCAGCAATGACCAGCCGACGCGCGATGAAACGCGGGTCTTCGCCGGCTTCGAGCATGCGGGCCATCCAGTAGATAGCCGCGTCTGGATCGCTACCGCGCATGCTCTTGATGAACGCGCTCGCCGCATCGTAATGCTCGTCGCCGGTGGCGTCGTACTGGATCGCCTTTTTTTGAATCGAGTCCTGGGCGGCGACGAGATCGACAATTTGTCCGCTTTCGGCCGTGGATAGGACAGCGATTTCTAGCGCGTTGAGCGCCCGGCGCGCGTCGCCGTCAGAGACTTCAGCCAGAAAATCGAGTGCCTGCTCGCTTACGCGGGCCAGATCGCAGCCTAATCCCCGTTCGCGATCGACGAGGGCCCGTTCGAGCAGTCTTCGCACGTTGGCCTTCGAGAGCGCCTGAAACTCGAAGACCTGGCTGCGGCTGACCAGTGGCGAAACCAGCGAAAAGAAGGGATTGGCCGTCGTCGCGCCGATCAGCGCCACCACGCCCGCCTCGACATCCGGAAGCAAAACTTCCTGCTGAGTGCGGTTGAAGCGATGCAGCTCGTCCACAAACAGAATCGTCGGCCGGCTATCGGCGGCCAGCCGATCGCGCGCCTCGTCGAGCGCCGTGCGCAGTTCCTTGACGCCGGCCGAAGCCGCGTTGAGCGGGACGAACTCGCGCCGTGTCTGGCGGGCGATGACTTGGGCCAACGATGTCTTTCCGGTGCCAGGTGGACCGTAGAAGATCGCCGACGCAATGCGGTCGGCTTCGAGCATCCGCCGCAACAATTTGCCTGAACCTAGGAAGTGCTCCTGCCCGGCAAATTCGTCGATCGACCGAGGCCGCATGCGAGCCGCCAGAGGCAAAGCCCGCTGTAAGTTCTCTGCTTCCTGGCGGTCGAACAGCCCCAAGGGCGTTTCAGCTCGTTACAGGCGTCCGCTAGCCGCGTAACCATCCGCGGCCCCGGACGGCGGGAAATTCGCGGCGAACGCCGCGCCACAAAGTGCCGGCGGCACGAAAAAAAACCTCCGCCACAATGCCGTTCGGGGTGAACGTGTTATTGAACCCGTAAATGCAACGTGGGAAGCTCTGTCCCGGGTTGTGTTAACCGAAACAAAGTCGGCGATACACGCGGCCGGAACTCAGCGAGGTTCCCTGGTTCAAAATTGTAGGGTCAACACATTGGTCCCGATTCGAACATGGCAGAGGCTTTTTGCAGATCCATCGGACTGCGCCCCTATCGTATCCGTCGTTCGCGCACCGGACAAGCAGCCGATTTTGAAAGGGTCGGGCACTAACTAGGCGCGCAAATGGTCTGGGTGCCTGGCAGATCCAACCGCGCAACGTGCGGGGAGGAATGCACGACACGAACGCAGGTGCGGCCTAGACGATATCGTCGAGACTCTTCAGTCCGATTTCTTCACGGCTTCCGAAAGGCTCGGCGTAGGCCTTGCCGATCGTCCAGCCCCAGTACCGCGCCCGATCGCGGATATCGTCGAGCGGCGTGGGAAAGGTCGGCGTTCGGCCGGTTACGAACTGGCTTTGGTAAGCCGCGAGCGCCTGCATCTTGGCCTCGATGCAGTCGCTGATGTCGATGACGAACGCCGGCTTGGGATGAATCCGCAGGTGGATGCTCCAATAGTAGAACATGCGCGGCGGCCAAAACGGCTCCCCCGGCAAATCGCTCCGAGAGAGCTTGGCCCAGAAGCGAGCGTCGTCGCAAAGCCGGCTGGCCGCGATGTGATCCGGGTGAGAATCGTCCCAGTAGGGGGCGAAGACAAAGCGCGGACGGACGATGCGTAAGACCCCGGCCAATGACCGGCGCGCCTCCAACGTGGCCTCCACGCTGCGGTTGGGCAGACCCAAGTTTTTGCGCCAGGCGATCCCTAGCTGGTTGCTTGCCGCAACGGTTTCCTGGGCACGAAGTTCGGGCGAGCCATGCGGCGTGGGCTCGCCGTTGGTGAGGTCGAGGATGCCAGTCCGCAAACCGGCCTGGCCGCAGCGGACCAGCGTGCCTCCGACGCCGATTTCCGCGTCGTCGGGGTGCGTCGCGATGACCAGGACATCTAGCGGAACGACGGAATTCGGTGTCATCGGGCGTTCGCTCGGCGGAAAGGAGGTGTTTTGGCCTTTACGCAAATCGTCGGATATCGAGAATAAGGCTCCTCTCCTGCCATTTCGCTATCCCACATCATAGCCAACCCCCTGCGCGCTCGCCTGCCCGCTGCGCAGGCACCCAAACAGCGAGGCCTCCATGCTTCGTCATCTCCTTGCGCTGAGCGTTCTTATTGCGGTCAGCATTGCCAGTGGGTGCATGACGTCACCCAAAAGCGATTCGGATCTTCCGCCGGCGAGTGGGCGCGGAATGGGGAATTCAACGCCAGGAACTCCCAGCTCTGAGGATGAACAATGGAGCAAGATGGGTCGCCAGATGCGCGGGGATGCGCCTGTGCAGCAATCGTGGGATCCGCTTCACGATCTGATGGCGTCGCCCAAGGCGCAGTCGATCGAACGCAGTCTTGGCGTCGACAATTGACGATGAGGCTTTGACCACGCCCTACTGCGGAGCGCGCTTCGAGGGGGGCCGCTTGAGTCGTCCCGCGCCTCCGCCCGACGAGCCGCCCCGATCCTCTGCACTGCCGATGATTCTCTCGACGGCTTCCAGCAGCACGTCCATCGCGAACGGCTTGCGAAGGTATTCGTCGACTCCCAACATCTCGGCATAAGCCTTGTGGCGGCCCCCTTCGTTGGCCGTGATCATAATTACGCGGGGAGGCGCGGGCAGGCCGCGAAGATATTCGAGAATCGGAAATCCGCCCATTTTCGGCATCATCATATCGGTGATGACGAGCGCGGGAGGGTCGCTGTCGATAATCCGCCGCCCCTCCACTCCGTTTTGCGCCGCAGCCACCCGATAGCCCGCCGCCTGCAGCACTCCTTGAATCGTGCTGGAAATCTCGCGGTCATCTTCGATCAATAAGATGTTCTTTTCGGCAGGCATGATTTTCCCCACAGCTGGGAGGCGGGCTGGTCTCGACCAATCGTATGTTTGCCCTTAGGCGTTCTCAAGTCCGCTCGAGCGGATTGAACACAAGCCCCGAGAGCAGCTTCGGATAAAAGTACGTGCTCTTGGGCGGCATCTTCTCGAACTGCGACGCGATCTTCTCGACGTGATCGATTCGCGCCGGCGGCACGAGGCAAGCCAGGTCACAGGTCTTCGCGCCGATCGCTTCCGTCGCCTCATCCAGTAAATGGACGTATTTGAATTGCGGCGACGTCTCCGGATGTTCGCGCGTCAGCAAGTGATCGATCACCAGCTTGTGCAAGAGGCTCACGCCCAGCTCGCGCCACGCCTCGCTTTGATCGGCGGCCAGCTTCGCCATCGGAGATGCGTCAAGCACGCGGGCGAATGACCACTCGCCGTCGGCAGCTGTTCCAAAACCAAAGACGTCCTGTCCATCGTCGAGCTCGATGCGCTTCCAAAGGCGATGCGCTGCCTCGGCGCCGCGGCCCATTGACTCGACAGAGACGTTCGGTGAAAGGGCCCGTGCGAGGTCGTCCGACGAAAGATTCGGAAAGCCGGACACCAGACGATGAGTCGGCAAAATGGCCAGCCCAGGATCGCTCATTCCCACCAGCATCATCAGCACGAAATCGGACGGATCAGAGTCGCCGCGATGCTCGCCCTGCTCGACGAGCCAGTTGCGGTACGTGTTCGCCGTTTCGTAGCGATGGTGCCCGTCGGCAATAAAAATCGGAGCGGCTCGCAGTTGGGCACGCACCTCATTGATCACCGAAACCTCCGTCACTGGCCACATGCGGTGAATGACGCCCAAGTGATCGACGGCCACGTGCGGAGTCATTCCCTGGATGGCCGAATCGAGTTCCTCATTCGCTTCGCCGTTTGGATCGGGATAGAGGCCGAAGACCGGCGAGAGATTCATTCGGCAGGCTTTAGTGAGCGCCAAGCGATCGGCCTTGGGACCCGAAAGCGTCTGTTCGTGCGGGTAAATCTTCCCTCTGCCGAATTCCTCGAGGCGGACGCGGGCCAGAAAGCCCTTGCGCACGTAGCGGCGTCCCTCCCAATCGAATTCCTGATGGTAGACGTAAAGCGCGTCCTCGTG
>DASZIA010000357.1:0-41333 GCA_035949535.1 Planctomycetaceae bacterium
GATGCTCGGCTTCCTGCAATACCTCGCCCCGAGCCTGCAACTGGCCCTGGCCGTTTTGTGGTATGGAGAAGCGTTCAGCCTCGATCATGGCATTAGTTTCGGCTTCATCTGGGCGGGTCTTGCCTTGTTTACGGCTGAGTCGATTTTTATGCGACGACGGGTTGCAAGGTCTTTGCGTCAGGTGGAAGCTCCCGCGTCGCGATCGCGTTGAGTTTGTGGCCAGCTTGCACCTTGAACCGGTGCGCCCCCTACCTTGTCGTTCTCTAGGGTCGGCACTAGAATTCGGGGCGCACTTGAGTCCTGTCGGGAGACCAACCGCGCGGATTCTAGCGGTCGGATTCGAGGCATTGGCAAGGCGGCCGGAACGGATTGTGTGAGTTCGGCGTACTGTTGGGATTGGGCAGAGTGGGTGGGGCAGAGCCGGCCCGCTTGGAGCCGCTCTGCTGCAAGTGGGGCTTGCCGAGCGCTTTACACTTTTACAATCAGCCCGCGGCCGCCGCAATAACGACGTATTGTTAGACGTATTGTTAATTGGCCGCCCGCCATGCGAGGGGGTCGCCCGTTTCGGGCGAAACGCCCCGACGGCGACCAATGAGAGCCGTGTCATTCCGTCCAAGGATGGCACGGCTTTGCGACGTGTGGAGAGTGTGGCGGGGATAACCCTGCGGTCCAAAAGCTTGGACGGATGGGAGAAACCGGATGTACGAACGATTTACCGATCGAGCCCGAAAAGTGATGCAGCTCGCCAATCAAGAGGCGCAGCGCTTCAACCACGAATATATCGGGACCGAGCACATTCTGCTCGGACTGGTGAAAGAAGGCTCGGGTGTCGCGGCGAACGTCTTGAAGAATCTCGACGTGGACCTGCGCAAGATCCGCCTGGAAGTCGAAAAGATCGTCCAGTCGGGACCCGACATGGTGACGATGGGCAAACTGCCCCAGACCCCGCGGGCGAAAAAAGTCATCGAATACGCGATGGAAGAGGCCCGCAACCTCAACCACAATGACGTGGGCACCGAACACCTGCTGTTGGGCCTCCTTCGTGAACAAGAAGGAGTGGCCGCCCAGGTCTTGATGAACCTGGGGATGAAGCTCGAAGACGTCCGCGAAGAGGTCCTCAACCTGCTCGGTCACGGGCTGGAAGCCTCGGAAACGGGTGAGCGCGGCACGGCCGCACAGCAGAAGGCGGGCAAGAGCAAAACTCCGGCCCTCGACAGTTTCGGCCGCGACCTGACCGAGTTGGCCCGACAGGGCAAGCTGGATCCGGTCATCGGCCGCGAGCGCGAGATCGAGCGCGTGGTGCAGATCCTCTGCCGTCGGCAGAAGAACAATCCCGTGCTCCTGGGCGAGGCGGGCGTCGGCAAGACGGCGATTGTCGAGGGCTTCGCCCAAATGGTGGTCGATGCCAATGTCCCCGAGCTGCTTCGCGATAAGCGCGTCGTCGTGCTCGATTTGGCGATGATGGTCGCCGGCACAAAGTATCGCGGACAGTTTGAAGAGCGGATCAAGGCGGTGATGAACGAAGTCCGCCGCGCGAAGAACACGATCTTGTTCATCGACGAATTGCACACGCTGGTCGGCGCGGGCGGGGCCGAAGGGGCCATCGACGCGTCGAACGTGCTCAAGCCGGCCCTCAGCCGTGGGGAGCTGCAGTGCATCGGGGCCACGACTCTCGACGAGTACCGCAAGTACATTGAAAAGGATGGGGCTCTCGAGCGGCGCTTCCAGACGGTGATGGTCGAGCCGCCCAGCCAGGAGCAGACAGTCCTGATCTTGAAGGGGCTCCGCGACCGCTACGAATCGCACCACCGCGTGCAATACACCGACGACGCGTTGGGCAAGGCCGTCGAGCTGTCTTCTCGTTACATCACAGGCCGCTGCCTGCCGGACAAGGCGATTGACGTCATCGACGAGGCGGGTGCCCGCATCCGACTCAAGTCGATGGTCCGTCCGCCTGACTTGAAGGAGCTGGAAGAAGAGATCGAGCGGCTCAACGTCGCCAAGGAAGAGGCAGTCGCCAACCAGGACTTCGAGAAGGCGGCCGGACTTCGCGATCAAGCCGATAAGCTCAAGAAAAAGAAGGAGTCGCTCACACGGGAGTGGCGGGACAAAGCCCGCGAAACCGACGGCGTGGTCGATGCCGATGTAATCGCGGACGTGGTCGCCCGGATGACGGGCGTGCCGCTGACTCGCTTGTCGAGTGAAGATGCCGTTCGTCTTCTGCAGATGGAGGACGAGCTGCACAAGCGGATCGTCAGCCAGCACGAGGCGATCAAGCAGATTGCCAAGGCCGTCCGTCGCAGCCGCAGCGGGTTGAAAGATCCCAAGCGGCCCACCGGCGTGTTCCTGCTGTCTGGGCCCACCGGCGTCGGCAAGACGCTGTTGGCCAAGACGCTCGCCGAATTCATGTTTGGCGACGAAGAGGCGCTCGTGCAGATCGACATGAGCGAGTACATGGAGAAGCACAACGTCAGCCGGCTGATCGGCGCTCCGCCGGGCTATGTCGGCTACGAAGAGGGGGGTCAGCTCACCGAGAAGATCCGTCGCCGGCCGTACTCGGTCGTGCTGTTGGATGAAATCGAGAAGGCCCATCCCGACGTCTTCAACATGCTACTCCAGATCATGGAAGAGGGGCACCTCACGGACAGCTTCGGCCGCAAGGTCGACTTCCGCAATGTCGTGCTGATCATGACGACCAACGCAGGGGCCGACGTCATCAATCAAGGTGACGTCTTCGGTTTCGGCAAGCGCGACGAGGAGAGCAACTACGAAAAGATGAAGGAACGGCTGAAGCACGTGATCGAACGCGAATTCAAGCCGGAGTTCATCGGTCGCCTCGACGAGATCGTGGTCTTCCGCAAGCTCGGTCGCGACGACCTCAAGAAGATCGTCGACATCGAGCTATCGAAGGTCTACAACCGGCTGTCCGAGCGCGGACTGAAGCTGGAGCTGACCGACGAGGCACGGGAGTTCATCATCGACAAGGGCGGCGACACCGATTACGGGGCCCGGCCGTTGCGTCGTAGCGTGTCGACCTACATCGAAGATCCGCTCTCCGAGGAACTCTTGCGTGGAGCCTTCGAAGGCAAGAGCCGCATTCTGGTCACGGTCAAAGAAGTGGCCGACCAGAAGCAGCTCGACTTCGTCGGCACCGGCGCGAGCGAAGGGGAACTGGTCGGAGCGGGAACCGACAAGGAGGCCGCTCCTCCGAGCGCCTCATAGTTCGATCGTTTGAGAACTCACGAGGAACCCAGGCTCTGCAGCCTGGGTTTCTCTTTTTCGAATGGACCGCCGAGGAAGCTCGTAGCGGACCGCCTGAGAACCCGGTTAACTTGGTTCGGACGGTCGATTCGCAGCGCCGTTGTGCTTAAAGCCTTGTGCTCCTGCAGTTTTGGTCCGCCGGCCCAGGCTCAAAGTGATCCGACAAGACTCGGCGTGCGTTGTCAGACAGTGAAACCACAATCAAATCAATCGAACGTCGAACCGAAGGCCGTGATCCCACGCGAAGCCTCTCTTTTGGAGCCAGCCGATGAGTCAGCCGATGGTGACCGAGAAGCTCTATCCTGTGCAGTCCGGATGGACCATGCTGTTCGTCAACATCGCGGGTGCGGTGCTCGCTTTGATCTTGTTGGTGGTCGGAGCCACCCTGCAATCGCCGGTGCTCATCATCTTCGCGCTCTTGCTTGCGGTTGCGGTTGTCATCTCGTCGATCGGCCTGTTCGCCCAACAGCCCAACCTGGCCAGAGTCATGCTGCTCTTCGGCGAGTATCGGGGCACGGTCCGCGAGACGGGCTTTTTTTGGGCCAACCCGTTTGTGATCCGTAAGCCAATCTCACTCAGGCTACGCAACCTCGAGGGAAGCCTGCTCAAGGTCAACGACAAACAGGGAAACCCCATCGAGATTGCGGCGGTTGTCGTGTGGCGTGTCGAAGATTCGGCCCGCGCGACGTTCAACGTCGCCGACTACACGACGTACGTCCGCGTACAGAGCGAGTCGGCAGTGCGCCACCTGGCCAATTCCTATGCGTACGACCACGGCGAGGAGCATGAAATCACGCTACGCAGCGGCGTCGACGAAGTGTCAGCTGCTTTGAAAGCCGAGCTGCAAACGCGGCTTGCCGAAGCCGGAGTGGTGGTGGAAGAGGCTCGCCTCACGCACCTGGCGTACGCTCCAGAAATTGCCGGAGCCATGCTGCGGCGGCAGCAGGCCGACGCGATCATCGCGGCCCGTCAAAAGATCGTGCACGGTGCCGTGAGCATCGTCGAGATGGCCCTGTCCGACTTATCACAACGCAACGTCCTCACGCTGAATGATGAGCGGCGAGCGGCGATGGTGAGCAACCTGCTCGTGGTGCTTTGCAGCGAGCAGAACGCCCAACCGGTGGTCAGCACCGGCGTCTCGACTCCATAGTCCTTCGTCGGCTCAAGAGTCGGTCCCTCGGGTGCCACTGACGGCTTGTCCGCCAGTGCTTTTTTTGGACGCTTGAGAACAGCTCACTGCCGAACACGCCGTCAGTGCCGCAGGGACTACGTGCAAGGCGGAACCACCGTGCAATTTGACGTTCCTCACGTTGACCTCGAAGGCGAGCTCACCAAGCTGCTGGCGCAGATTCCGCGCGGCCACGTGACGACCTACGGCGATCTGGCTGACGCGCTGGGGCTGCGGACCGCGGCTCGCTGGGTAGGCGAGTTTCTGCGCGAACACCCGCACTCCACGGATTGTGCATGCCATCGCGTCGTGCGTAAAGGCGGCGAACTGGGACTTTACGTCGCGGGCCGCGAGCCGTCGGAAAAATCGCAGCGACTGAAAGCCGAGGGCGTGCCAGTCTGTAATGGGCACATCGCGGAGTTCGAGAAATTCGTTTTTCGCGACCTCCGCTCCGAACGGCCGCTGGCCCGATTGATCGACCTGCAACTCGAGGTGGCGCAGCGTGTGCGATTGATTCCGCAACGCGACATGCCCCGTTTGGCGGCGGGACTTGACGTCTCTTATTCACGCGATGGGATGGCCACGGCAGCCTGCGCTGTCGTGGAGAGTGGCTGCGGGCAACTCGTCTGGTCGACGACGCATCGCGATCGACCAGGGCTGCCCTACATTCCGAGCCTGCTGACGTTTCGCGAGCTGCCGATGCTGCTCGCGCTCTTCGAGCGAGCGCGGCGAGAGTTTCCGCAGGTTGATCTTTATTTCGTCGACGGAAATGGCATCTTGCATCCGCGCGGGGCGGGGGTGGCGGCGTGCTTCGGGGTCGTTGCGGATGTGCCGACGATCGGCGTTGCCAAATCCTTGCTCTGCGGTCGACTGGAAATGCCCGCGGGCGATTCGGCCGATCTGCAAGCCGTGGTGACAGTCGACGAAAGGACGGTCGGCGGCGTGCTGACGCTTCCGCCTTCACGGCGGCCCCTCTACGTTTCGCCCGGGCAGAAGATGGACGTCCCCAGCGCGGCCCGCATTGCGCGGGCGTTCGCCTTTGACCATCGCCTTCCCGAGCCATTGTATTGGGCCGATCGACTGAGCCGCCAACAATCCAGAGTTGGCGCCAAGTAGCCCGGGCAGAACGCTGGATGGCATTCTGTTAACTTTCTCACAAAGATGCGTGCGCCCGGATGGGCAACCGTGCTAAGGGCTTGAGACTGCCCTGCCGCCGGGCTATTCTGGGTGGTGCGACCACCCTGGACCATCCGCGCGAACGGCGGATGAATCTTTAGCGCGCAAATCTTCGCGCTAGACTCGTCCCCTCAGGTTGGACGCTTGCGGCGACAGCCAGTCTGCGCACCAGGGCGGGGTTTCCCCGAATGGATAAGAAGTTCTGGTACCTGAAGGACTGTTCCCTCTTCCAGTGTCTCACGGAAGAGCAGGTACGTC
Source organism: Planctomycetaceae bacterium (assembly GCA_035949535.1). GTDB lineage: Bacteria > Planctomycetota > Planctomycetia > Planctomycetales > Planctomycetaceae > DASPSM01. The sequence continues at coordinate 5,864 of DASZIA010000357.1, forward strand.
GGCTCGAAGGCCGCTCGAAATCCCGCGAGTTCAAACGCGGCACCCTGATCTATGTTCCGTCGGACCTGGGAGATTGTGTCCTGGTACTGACCTCGGGGCGGGTGAAAATCTTCCACAACACCCAGGACGGCAAACAGGCGCTGTTGGCTCTCATCGATCCGGGAGAGCTATTCGGCGAGCTGGCCTTGGTGGAGCCTTCGCAGCGCGAGGAATATGCCGAGGCCATGGAGATTTCGACGGTCGTCGTGATTCCCATTGAGGAAGTCCAACGGCTCATGGACGAGCACCCCAAACTCTCGGTGGGGTTAAACAAGCTCTTAGGACTGCGGGTCCAACGCTTCAACCGGCGGCTCAAGTCTCTGTTGTTTCGTTCAAACCGCGAGCGGGTCGTGCATTTGCTGTTTGATCTGGCAGAGAAATACGGTAAATACCTCAGAGACGGGTCGATTTCGATCGGTATTCGCCTCTCGCATCAGGAGCTGGCGAGCATCATTGGAAGCACTCGCGAGACGGTCACACTGGTCCTGGGTGAGTTGCAAGAAGAGGGGGCGCTCTCGGTCAGTCGCAAGGAAATTATTCTGCACGAGGTGGGTCGGCTGGCGGCTGAAATTGAGGCGCCGATACCTAACTTGAAGCCAACAAGAGACTTGTGGCGGGAGCCGACTCGTTAGTGACGAAATCTGATTCGACGGCGAAATGGTCGTGCGGTGAGGTACTTCACAGAACCAAACCCTCGACTTAGTGAATAATTGAATGCAGTCTGGTTACTACCGATGATTCGTGCCGAATTCCGGTGCCGAACCGGGTCGGCTTGTGTGGGCCGGACGCGCACAGATTGTGGCGTCGTGAGATGGAATGCACCGGCCGGAACTTGAACTTACCGCGCGGGCGGCAAGTCCGGAGGGGATTATGATCAACGAACAAACGGCATCGCACGCGAGTGAATGGCGTGCGTGTGGTGGAGAAGTTCGCAAACTGGTGCGGCGGCTGCGGTGGCGCCGGCGCGGTCAGCAGGCTCGCCAGTTTGTCGCCATCGTGTTTGTCGCGGTCGTGCCGTTCCTCTGCATCACTCCTTATGCCAAGTCGTTCCTGACCTCGCAGATCGAACTTAAAGTGGCCGCCGCTCCGTGCGGGTACTACGAGGATGAGATGCGGGCCTACTACTGTGACAAGTCGCGCAGCGATTTGCCTGCAGAACTCTGGGTCCATCTGTCCCATTGCCGGGATTGCAGTCGGGATCTGGTTTTCTACGGCGGGATTTCGCATTGCATGCCGGATCGCGCTGCGGTCGCTAAGCACAGCGCTCACATGCACAATGGTCCGCAGCAGCGCGTTACCCTGATGCAGGTCCTGACCGAGGGGACGCTCGCGGTTCAGCGCTGATTTTGCCGATCGGAGCTGATCGCCCGAATTCCCTTCTTGGCGCAGCTCGTCTTCCAATGCGGCTCCGAAGCCGAGTCGCTTGAGCCCCGTGCCTGCATCTCCGGGGAGAGTCTTGCAAGACAGCCGGCAAGATGGTACGCCAAACACGTCGAGTGCTGCGCGCCGGTTCCGGTCTCCACACCCCTCTGCACCAGAGGCAACTGTGCCCGAATCCGTTTCCCAATCTCAATCGTCTCAGCACGGCGTTTGGTACACGATCTTTCGACTCTCTCTGCCGTTGCAGCGAGAAAGCGCGTTGTTCCTCTTGGTCAACGTGCTCGACGTGATGATGACCTTTCTGATGCTGTCCGATGTCCCTGAACCGGACGGGCGGGCGATGTTTTACGAGTCCAACCCCGTCGCCCGCTGGTTTTTCGACCACTGGGAACTCTCAGGGATCGTGGCCTTCAAATTCACGATGGTGGCGGTGGTCGAAGTCATCGCTCAAGTCGTCGCCCTGCGCCAACTTCAGCTGGGTCGAAAGCTTCTGGAGTTCGGCACCTTGGTCGTCGCTCTGGTCGTTCTCTACAGCATGTATTTGTTGCTTTCGCATTAGCGCGCTGGACGCAGTAGGACAGCCGTTCCGCGGCCGGATTCAGGAAGACTCTCAGATGGCACCGCGGAAATCCTGGCGCGAGAAGTTGGCAGACGACAAGAATCTGCCGAAAGTCGCCCGCATCGAAGTCGCGCTGTCGCGGCGATGGGGCAGCGGCACTGTCGTAATCCCCGCGCCGCGGGAAGTCGACGCGGCGATGCGCAAAGTGCCAAAGGGGCGAGTCGTCACGATCAACGAAATCCGCGCCCACTTGGCGCGAAAGCACCGGGCCACGATCGGCTGCCCGCTGACAACCGGCATCTTCGCCTGGATTGCCGCCCACGCGGCGGAAGAATCCGCGGCCGAGGGAGCAAAGCGCTTCACCCCCTATTGGCGCACGCTCAAGACGGGCGGCGAACTCAATCCCAAATTCCCGGGCGGAATCGCCGCCCTCAAAGTCAGGCTCGAAGCTGAGGGCCACCGTATCGTGCAAAAAGGGCGGCGGTACGTCGTCGTCGACCTCGAAAGAGTGCTGTTCAAGCTGTGACTGGCTGACTTGCCGTAAGGAGCGCGCTTTATGGCCGACTGTGTGCTGGCTCTCGATCAAGGCACGACTTCCAGCCGAGCGATTCTCTTCGGGCGCGACGGCCGCCCGATCGCCTCCGCCCAGGAGGAGTTTGAGCAGATTTATCCCCAGCCGGGACACGTCGAGCACGATCCCGAGGCAATTTGGAAAACGCAACTGGATGTCACAAAGGAAGCCCTGTCTCGCGGCCGACGCAATCCGTCTGACGTCGCCGCCCTGGGCATCACCAATCAGCGCGAGACGACCATCGTTTGGGAAAAAAGCTCCGGCAAGCCGGTCGCAAACGCCATCGTCTGGCAAAGCCGCATCACGGCCCCAATCTGCGACCGCCTGAAAGCCGAAGGACTGGAGGCGACTTTTCGTGAGCGAACGGGCCTTGTCGTCGACGCCTATTTCTCCGGCACCAAGATCGCCCATTTGCTCGAGACAATTCCCGGATTGCGGGGCCGGGCCGAAAAGGGGGACGCGCTGTTCGGCACGGTCGACAGCTTCTTAATTTGGCGACTGACGGGCGGCAAACGCCACGTGACCGATTACAGCAATGCCAGCCGCACGCTGGTCTACAACATCCATAAGCTCGATTGGGACGACGAACTGTTGCGGATTCTGAAAATCCCGCGCGCCATGCTGCCGGAGGTTCAACCATCGAGCGCGATCTACGGAGAAACCGATCGATCGCTCTTGGGAGCGGCCCTGCCGATCGCTTCCGACATCGGAGACCAACAGGCCGCCACGTTCGGTCAGGCATGCTTTGAACCTGGGGCTGCCAAGAACACCTATGGCACCGGCTGCTTCATGCTGATGAACACCGGCGCGAAGCCCGTCGCATCAAGGAATGGCCTGATCACGACCATCGGCTGGGGACTCGGCGGCAAGGTAACTTACTGCCTCGAAGGGTCGGTCTTCATCGCCGGGGCCGTCGTCCAGTGGCTGCGGGACGGCCTGAAGATGATCGCGACCGCGCCCGACATCGAAAGGTTGGCCGCGTCGGTCACGGACGCGGGAGGCGTCTTCCTGGTACCCGCGTTCGTCGGCCTGGGGGCCCCACACTGGAATCAAGGAGCGCGAGGGACGATCGTCGGATTAACCCGCGGAACCACCACCGCGCACATCGCCCGAGCCGCTCTTGACTCGATGGCGTATCAAACGCGGGAAGTGTTGGAGGCGATGCAACAGGATTCAGGCACCCCCTTGGCAGTGCTCAAGGTCGACGGGGGAGCGGCCGTCAACAACCTGCTCATGCAGTTTCAGTCCGACGTATTGGGGGTCGACGTGCAGCGGCCGGTCGTGCAGGAAACGACGGCCCTGGGGGCGGCGTACCTGGCCGGACTCGCGGTGGGCTTTTGGAAGGACCAGGAAGACGTCCGCCGCAATTGGGCTCTCGACCGGCAATTCAAGCCGGTCATGGCTGCAGACAAGCGAGAACAACTTTACCGACTTTGGAAGAAGGCGGTCGCCCGTTCGCTGGACTGGGAAGAATAAGTAATTTCTCTAGGCGTGTCGACGCGCTGAGACCGTCGTTCGCCGCCTCTTGCGCGCCGGCGACGCGGGTTCGCTGTTCGTCGAGTAGTCCCGCTCTGGCTCCAGCCGGAACGTGTCGCGTAGCCGTTGCCTAACCAAGTCGATGGCGACGCGGTTCTGATCAATGCCGATCCAACGGCGCGAACGAGCATGGGCGGCGGCGATCGTCGTTCCCGAACCACAGAACGGATCGAGCACGACACCGCTCGGCGGGCAGGAACTCTCAATGATTCGCACGAGCAAGCCCAGCGGTTTCTGCGTTTGGTAGCCCAACCGCTCGGGATCGGTCGGGCCCATCCAGCCGACGTCAGCGTCGATCCCGGCTTCCGTTCCGTGGACCGCTCCTTCAGTGTAGGGCTGGTAGGCCCAGATATCTCCGCACGGATGGCCATCCCCGTCGCGAAGATAGCGAACAGGCGTGGGCCACGCCGCGCGCGGCCGAATTTCGATAAGACCGGCCTCGTAAAGAGCATCGAGCTTCGCCAGGACGCCGAGACCGTGGAATTCAGGAGGCATCTGCTCGGCGAGAAATCCTGGAATGGCCCAGTGGCGATTCTTGATGGAGGGATCAAAGCCCCGCCAGGGCCGCCCCGACTCTCCCCCGGTCGCCTTCGCTCCCGTCAACACGTTGCCTCCGCTCGTGAATTTGTAGCGGCCGGTCGTCTCCTCGAGCGCGTAACGGGATTCGACGTGCCCCTTCAAATACGGACGCTTGACGATTTGAAAGAAGTATTCGCTCGTCTTGGAATAGAACAGCAGCGTGTCGTGGATCGGGCCAAAGCTGCGCCTCGGCCCGTGGGCGCCCGTTCGCCGCCAGACAATCTCGTTGCGAAAATTCTCTGCGCCGAAGACCGCGTCCATCAGCATTTTCAAGTAGTGGCTGGCGGTCGGATCGCAATGCAGATAGATCGAGCCGGTGCTCCGGAGCACTCGCCTCAACTCGACTAACCGTGGCGCCATCATCGACAGATAGGCAAGCAGGCCCGTTTCGCCGAGCAGTTGGCGAAACGCTGCGAGTGCATCGGCAACGTGCCCCCCCTGCTCGACCGTCTGCCCGAATGCTGCGGCCGCCTGGGGGTCCCACCGCCAGGTATCCTCAAAGGCGCGGACCTGTTCGGCCACTCGCGCGCCGCCTCTAGCTTTGAACAAGGCGCTGTAGTTCTGGGCGCTGTTGAACGGCGGATCAAGATAGACCAGATCGACGGTTTCCTCGCGGCAGTATCTCGGCAGAACGTCGAGATTGTCGCCGCAATACAGGCTGTTTCGTTCACTCCACATAGCCGGTCAGCTTAGAAAGCGGCAAAAGGAATCGCCAGACGTGATTCGGAGCAAGTCCCCGGGTCATACAACGAGGTGCTCGGGCAGAACGGTGGCGGCCCGCGTCGATTTTTGTTACACCGCTTGTTCCGCACAGGGATCGCCCGGCCGCCTGTGAGTCCGCCGCCGACCGAGTCATCCAATGATTTTGAGAACGCAAAGAGTCGCCCATGGACGCTGTATTTGAAAGTCTGAAAGAACTCTGCCTGGCTCTGGCGATGTTGGCCGTCAATGTCGGACGTGTCCTGCTCCCTTTGCTTCCACTCGTCGCGTGGGTGGCCTATTGGACCTTTGGCGTGAATTGGACCAAGCTGCGGTCGGTGTTGTTGCAGGGCGGATGGGTGGGGCTAATGCTGCTTGCCTTCTTGGCCGTGCTCGTCTGGGGAACGGTGTCGCCGCCCGCCGCCGGCGCGCATCAGTTCTTCGGCCTGACGCTAGGCAACTTCGTCGGTAAGACCGTGCTGGTGACGGCTCTGGTCTGCATCATGCTGTTGTGCGGATCGGTGCAGCTTTCGGGCGCCCGCGGCTCACTCTGCCAGTTTGATGAGCCGGCCGAAGACGAAGGACATCATGCTCCGCACGGCGATTCGCATGGCGCGGACCACGCCGCTCCGGCCGCGGCGCATCATTAGGATTGCGAGGGAGGGCGAAGCTCCCGCTGAGCCTCTCTTCGCTTCAAAAAACGGCTCGGCGGGAGCCTCGCCCTCCCAGGTCGTCACTTGCCGTCGTCTTGCGGGTAGATGAGCACGCGATCGTGGGCCAAAAGCACCAGATCGGGCTTGCCGTCGCCGGTGACGTCGGTGATCAGCCCTTCGCGCGGCTCGGTTCCTCCTTCACGCCCCTCGGCGAAGCTCTTTTCCTCGAAGACTTTGAACGAGAGGGCGTGATGGGGCCGATGATCGGCGTCGAGACGCAGGATCTCGATGAAATGGGATTGCGTGTCGATGAGCGCCAAATCGGTCCGCCCGTCGCCGTTAAGATCGCCCGCGACGACGTCGGAGAAGTAGGTCTTGGTGAGCTTCGTCTCGAACGTGCCGAGTTCGTTGAGCGTCGGCAGCGTCTTGCCGGCGTAAAGGACCGCGAATCGGCCGCGGCCAATCAGCAACAAGTCCTCGCGACCGTCGCCGTTGAGATCGGCCACGCGGAGCGCCTCGTAAGGGAACGACCCGAGCTCGATTTCCTTCCACGGACGAAAGACCTCTCCCTCTTTTCGCAGCACGCGGATTTTGCGGATTCCCGTGTCGACTAAGACGATTTCGCGCCCTGGTTTGCCGTCGAGATCAAGCATCGCCGCGCCGACGATCTTGGCGGACGGCTCAGACGCGTTGTACTGATCGACCACGCGCCAGCCCGAATCGCCCAGGCGCTGCAGCTTGCGGGCGAAATTCTCCTGCGCGACTAGCAACGTCGGCACAGTTTCCTGTGTGAGGAACACGGCTCCCGAACGCGCCGTTCCCAGGCGTAGCCCATCCTCCGCTGCCACGGGAGCGATTTTTCCGTCGGCCCCCGTCGCAAGCAGCAGCGGTCCGCGGTCGCTTTCCTCTTGGAACAGCAAGAAGCTCGGTCGACCCTCGCGATTCGTGTCGAGACGCAAAAGCTGCGTCGGCGTCCCCTGAACATCGAGCGGCAAATCGGTCCGCTTGCCCGAGAAGGCGAACGGCCGCCATTTTTTCCCGGCCGTACGCTCCAGCGCGTGGAGCACGTACTGCGTATTTCCGCCGGAACGGACGCGCGAGATAAATAAGATTTCCGGATTCTTGTCGCCATTGAGATCGGCGATTTCCAACAAGATCGGCTCCTCTTCCGCCAATGGAACCGTTTCCGGGAACGTCAATCGGCCGTGCTGGAAGCGGCTGATGCCGATTGCCCGCTCCTTCGTGCTCAGCACGATGACTTCGTTTTTCTTGTCGCCGTCCAAGTCGGCCACCCGCACTTGCGCCACGCCGGCGAAGCTGGGGAAAGTCTGCCCGGGATCGAGCCCTTCTCCCTTGCGCTGACGAAACACAAACACGCCGGCGCCGTCCGGGTCGGTGACGACCAGATCGGCAAGTCCATCGCCGTCGATGTCGCCCAGCGCGAAATCGCGGCCCCGCTCGCTCGATTCCTGCCGGCCGAAACCGGTTTGAACCAGGCGGCCCGCGGGTTCGTCTTCGCCGCCGGACGGGGTCCGCATCTGGAGGATCTTCAAGCGGCCGGTTTGGTTGTCGATCGTCAAAATTTCGCGTCCGCGACGGCCGGCGATGTCCGCATAGGAAACCGAGCGTGGTGGATCGACCTCAAATTGCAGTTCAGGCCCAAGCCGACCCGAAGCGTCTTGCAGCCGGGCGCAGAGAACGCGCTCCTGGGTTTCACCGGCGAGATAGCAAAGGTCCTTTCGCCCGTCACCGTTGAGGTCGACCACTTGGGCCAGCGACAGTTTTTCCGATGTGTTCATCAACACGATTGGCGGCGCAAGCCCGCCTTTGGCCTGCTGCAGAAAGATGTACGACTGGTGCTTGCCCAAAATTGCCAAATCGTCCTTGCCGTCGCCATTGAGATCGCCGGCGGCCATGTTCCATTGCACGGGCGCGACGTCCGGCACCCGCATCGTCGTTCGCTCGCGCCATTCGCCTTTAGCGGGCTGGTAGAAGATCATCAGGCGGTCGGGGACGCCAAAGCACGCGATGTCAGTCCGCCCGTCGCCGTTGAAGTCGCCGACGGCCATCGAAGCCAACTGCTTGTCGAGCGGAATTTTCTTGTGCTCGAAACGTCCGTCGCCTGCGATTTCGTTGACGCCAGTTGGGACCGAGTCCGGTGCTGGATCAGAGGGACGCCGCCGCTGCAGGAGGAGATCGATCCTCGCATGGCCGTTGTCGAACAGGACGAGGTCGCCCAAACCGTCGCTGTTGAAATCACCGGCGAGCAGGTTGCTGGCGCGCGGCTCGAGCTTGATCGCCTCCACCGGCTTGAAGCCGTAATACGGACTGAAGTCGATCTCGTCGGCAGATTTTGGGCGAGCAGCTTTGATGGGCCCAGAGACCTGTCCTTCATCGGGTCGGGCGTCGCCGGTTAAAGCGAACAGCATCCACACCGTGAAGGACGCCCCGACTACTCCCATTGGGACGCGAAGGTGCTCCATAACCCATGTTCCGTCTTTGGGAAGTTTCGAGCGGTTTGCGAGGGGCAAAACGCCGCCGAAAAAGATCGCTCAAAGCCCGCAGTTTATCACCGCTTGCCGTCTAGAGGTACCGACTGACTCGTACGCGGCTCTTTTGGTGCCCGTTGCCACGAGATAGAGTGGCGGAATGCCTGGGGAAGCGAAAATCGTCCGTCTGGTCGATCTCAAACCGGGGCAGCAGGCCGATTGCTTTGTCTTGCTGTCAGGCCGGGATCGCGCGACGACGCGTGACGGCAAGCCATATTATCGCGTCACATTTCGCGACTCGGGTCGCTCGGCGACGGCGATGGTCTGGTCCGACTCGCCCTGGTTCGAGACCTGCGACACAACCTGGAAAGTCGGCACCTGCTACAAGGCCCGCTGTCGCCTGGTCGAAAGCTCGTACGGCCCGCAGCTCGAGCTGGAAAAAATCCGCGCCGCAGAAGAGGCCGATCGAGTCGACGGATTCGACGAAGCGGCCCTGGTCAAATCGACCCGATTCGACGTCGAAGCAATGTACGCCGAACTGCGGACGCTGGCCCTCGAGCGAATCGAGTGCGAACCCTTGCGGCGATTGGTTGTCGGGATCCTCGAAGAGCATGCCGACGCGATCAAGCGGGGCTCGGCCGCTCGCAAGAACCACCACGCGTACGCAGGGGGCTATCTCGAACACGTCCTCTCGGTGACCCGCAACGCCCTGTTTCTAGCCGACAAGTACGCCGCCGACTATCCGGACATGCAGCCGCCTCTCTCCAAATCGCTTGTCATCGCGGGGGCGATTTTGCACGACATCGGCAAACTGGTCGAGTTGGAGGGACCGCTCGCCGGAATGCGTCGCACGGCAGAGGGAGAGTTGATCGGGCACATCGTTCTGGGACGCGACCTCGTCCGCGATCGGGGTCGCACCGTCGAGGGGCTCGATCGCGAGACTCTGCTGCGGCTGGAGCATATCATTCTTGCGCACCAGAATCTTCCCGAGTGGGGCTCGCCGGTCGAGCCGCGCACGCCCGAGGCTCTCTTGGTCTATTTCGCCGACGACGTCGACGCAAAATTCCACATGCTGGCCGCGGCTCTCGAAGCACCCGGTGCGGCCGATGAAGAATTCACCTCGCGCGATAATCCGATGCGGCGATCTGTGTTTCGCGGGCTGCGGCCGAAGGCCTGATTGCGAGACTGTTCATGCGCTTCACCAAGATGCACGGCGCCGGCAACGACTACGTCTACGTCAATTGCTTTGACCAGACGCCGCCCGCCGATCTCCCGAACCTGGCCCGAGCCGTCAGCGACCGCCACAAGGGAATCGGCGCGGACGGACTGATCCTGATCCGCCCCTCATCCGTTGCCGATGCACGGATGCAGATGTTCAACGCAGACGGCAGCGAAGCCGAGATGTGCGGCAACGGCGTGCGCTGCGTCGCCAAGCATCTCTATGATCACGGCATCGTCCGCAAGGAAACGCTCCGCATCGAAACCGGTCGCGGAGTACTCACACTCAAGGTTTTCACTTCCGCAGGAAAAGTCGATCGCGTGCGGGTCAGCATGGGGCAGCCGATTCTCAAGCACGCCGAAATTCCGACTCGGCTCGCGGGCGATCCGCCGGTCCTGGTCTCGCTCGACGTCGGGGGACGCGAGCTACGGGTGACCTGCGTATCGATGGGGAACCCGCATTGTGTGACGTTTGTCGACGAAATCACCGACGACCTTGTGCTCGGTGTGGGACCCCAGATCGAGCGTCATCCCGCCTTCCCCAACCGGGTCAACGCGGAATTTGCAAAAGTCATCTCCCGATCGGAGATCGTTTTGCGCGTTTGGGAGCGCGGATCGGGAGAGACGCAGGCCTGCGGCACCGGCGCCTGCGCTGCCGCGGTCGCCGGAGTGCTCGCGGGGCTCACCGATCGCAAAATCCTGACGCACCTCCCCGGCGGTGACCTCGAGCTGGAATGGACGAACGCTGGCGAAGTCGAAATGACCGGCCCGGCTGTCGAAGTCTTTGAGGGAAATTGGCCGGACGGTCGAGGGTAGATCGAAAACGCGGGATAATCGACGCATCAGCCGCAGCGCCGCGCTTCATTGATCCCCGCGATCGCCGCTCTCCTCGAGATCGAGCACCCGCATTTCGAGACCTTTCATTTGCACGACGACATCGCTGAGCTGCATCCGGCGGCTGAGGTGCCAAAGGAGCGCCAGGGCTGCGAGAAAGAACAAAAACCATGCGAGTGTCAGCGCCTGGGCGTCGAAAGCTCTTTGGGACAGGACATCCCGGAACGTGGTGAAAACGAGGATTCCGCCCCCTAAAAAAAGCTGTACGGTCAAAAAAACGATGACGGCCGCATGGACCTTTGCCGCCCACCAGGACTCCTGGCGCAATTTCTCCAACATGGCATCGACCTCTTTTCGGTAGCGGGCGCGCTTTTGCGGATCGCTCACTTGTTGGTCGAGCAACCGCTTTGCAAGCTCATCTTTTGCTGGCTCCATAACCACCTCGCGTGAGAGCCCCCTTCAGAGCTCGCTTGGCATGGTAGATGCGAGATTTCACAGTTCCTTCCGGACAACCAACCACAGACGCAATCTCGGCGATGGAAAAGTCGTTCAAGAAATGAAGTACCAGGATGTCTCGATACTTGGCATCGAGATGATCAAGTGCCCGATGAATGTCCGCAGCATCCTCGAAGTCGAAGGATGCGTCGTCACCCACTTCCGGGGACTCGGCCCAAACCCGCTCGGCGCGCTCGCGCGAACGATCGGCGCGCACGCAGTCCACAGCCAATCCGTGAGCGATTCGATACAACCAGACGCGCAGCGCGCCCGGATCTTGCAGCCTCCTGAACCCTCGATACGCGGTTAGCCAAACGTCCTGAAGCAGGTCAAATGCCCGGCTCTCATCGTTCAGCAGTTTGGTCACGTAATAAAGGAGCGGCGGCTCCATCTCCCGAATGAGATCGTCAAACGCCCCTGGCGCCTGCAGTTTGCATCGCAAGGCCAGCCATTCGTCCCGAGCTCGTTGTGAATCCGTCCCCATTTCACGAAAGGCCGCGGACGCCGCTCGGCTTGCCCTGAATCGGATCGTTGCTGGGTATTTAGAGTCGAAGGCCGGGGTCGGTCGGTTCAATCAGATTGCAAGATTCAACATGGTTTCGTTGGTTAATCCCGGGTTCTCGGAGATTGCCGGCGCCTTCCACCAAGTCGTCAAGGGGTTTACGGGGCCGCCGATGGCGCAAGACAAGGGCGGCTCGCTCACGTTGTTTCAATAACTCTTCAATGTCCAGTTGACCAGGATAGTTGCTCGCAGCGTAAAGAACCCGCGAGTTGCTCACGCATCTGCCCGGCGGCGACTTGGAGCTGGAATGGACCGCCCGCGGCGAGGTGGAAATGACCGGCCCGGCCGCCGAAGTCTTCAGCGGTGAGTGGCCGGACTTGCCAGCAACCGCCTAGCAACGGCACACTACACGTCACACGTACCCAACCCGAGGGATGTTCGCATGGTCTTTTCAAAGATGGCTTGGCTGAGGGCGGCGGTTGTCGTGGCGGCCGTAAACGGAGCGGCATTCGCCAAGGACGCGGCATCGCCGCGAAAGGAGCATGCGTTGCCCGATCTCCCATTCGGCATTACGAGCTTCGGCGCGGCCCTGGTCGATCAACAGGTCTACGTGTGCGCAGGGCAGCGCGGCGGCGCCCACAATTACTATCTCGAGGGGATGTCGGACCAGTTTCTGCGCCTGAACCTGCGGTCGCCGAGCAAGTGGGAAACTGTGGGAACCGTTCCGCGCCGGGCCGGACTGGCGATGGTTTCGTACGCGGGGAAGATCTACCGAGTCGGCGGTTTCGAACCCCGCAACAAACAGGGACAAAAAGAAGACCTGCATTCGACGGCCGACTTCAGCCGCTTTGATCCCGCAACCGGCCAATGGGAGTCGCTCGCGCCTCTGCCGAAAGGACGCTCGTCGCACGACGCGGTCGTCGTCGGCAGCCGGCTGATCGTCGGCGGCGGATGGGATCTGCGGGGAAAGGACGCGTCGATCTGGGACGAGACGGCGCTTGCCGCCGACCTCTCGGTCGCCCATCCGATTTGGGAAGAGCTGCCCAGGCCCCCATTCCATCGTCGCGCGATTGCACTGGGTGAAACGCGGGGCCGAGTCTACGTGCTCGGGGGAATGCAGGAGAAAGGCGGACCGACGACCACAACGTATGTTCTCGATCTAGCTTCCGGAAAATGGTCCTCTGGGCCCAAGCTGCCCGGCGAAGGACTTGAAGGATTTGGCGGGGGCGCTGTGACCTGCGCGGGGCAGTTGTTCGCCACGACCTACTCGGGAAAGATCTCGCGTCTCTCGGAAGACGGTCAGAGTTGGCAAGACGCCGGCAAACTCCCTCGGCCCCGATTCTTTCACCGCATGCTGTGCGCGGAGGGATCGTCGTTGATCGTCCTTGGCGGAGCCAGCATGGAGGAGGGGAAAGATGTCTCCGTCGAGTTCGTTCCTGTGACGCCGGCGGGGATCACGCGCCGCTGATGGCACTCTTCCCCCCTCTCCCCTCGCGGGAGAGGGGCCGGGGGTAAGGGGACTGCAGCCGCCGGCTATTTCACGCCGACGTAGATTTCGACTTCGTTCGGGCGGTGGATCTCGAAATCTGTGGCGTAGTCCCGCTCGTATTCGTGCGAGAGATCGAAGAACCGCCAGATCGATTGCCAGGCCTCGATCAAAGCGGTAGGCATCGGTCCCTCGACCGGAAATCGGAGATAGCGTCCATCGCGAACGAGCACCCCTCCTATGTCGGTGGGTGCCTGGTCGAGCGAACTCACCTTATGGCCGATGATCAGAGAATATTTGCCTCGGTGGTCGCTCGCGTAGTCGTAGTAGACGGCGAGGATCTCGGGCGAATCAGCCAGACGGTGGGAAATCTGCTCGGAGATCCCGTCGGCGTAGAACTTCCGCCACAACGGCGAAAGCTTGGCCGTTTTAGGGACGGCCTAGATGCGGTTCGTGGTTCGGGTCTGTAAGCCGACAACCAAGAAGGCGCCCGTGGCGACGGCAATGGGGTCCATGTTCGGGCCCACAGCCGACTCGCGCGAGCGGCAATCGCGGCAGCAAAGCCGATTCGCGGTAAGTCGGCTCGAATGCGCCACCATGCCAGCGCGAGTCCGGGAAAGCAAGCCGAATTTTTCAGAAATAAATGTCGAAAATTCAGCAAGGTCGGGCGAAATGCAACGCAGGTCTGATTGACTGGCAACGGCCTCACGTTTTCCGGCCCGACTTCTTTTCGATCTTCGCCCAAGTATCGCGGAGCAATACGGTGCGATTGAACACCAGCGCGCCAGGCGCGGAGTCTCTCGAGTCGACGCAGAAATACCCAAGCCGCTCGAACTGATAGCGGTCGCCCGTCCGGGCGCCACCCAGGCTTGGCTCCAGCCTGGCGGATCTAACAATCGTCAGCGAGTTCGTATTGAGGTTCGCTTTGTAATCCGTTCCGGGAGGCACATCGTCTGGATCCTCTTTCGAGAACAGATGATCGTAGAGACGCACCTCGGCGCTGATCGCGTGCTTGGCAGAGACCCAGTGGATGGTCGACTTGATCTTGCGGCCGTCGGGCGTTGTCCCGCCGCGGGTCGCCGGGTCGTACGTGCAGCGCAGCTCGGTGACCTCGCCCGTCTTCGGGTCCTTGACCGCTGAAATGCACTTGATGATGTAGCCGTACCGCAGACGGACTTCACGACCGGGGGCGAGGCGGAAGAATTCCTTGGGAGGATTTTCGCGGAAGTCGTCCTGCTCGATAAACAGCTCGCGCGAGAAGGGGACCTTGCGCGAGCCCATGGCCGGGTCTTCGGGATTGTTGACCGCGTCGAGTTCGTCGACCTGATCTTCGGGATAATTCTCCAGCACCACCTTGAGCGGGTTGAGGACGGCCATTACGCGGGGTGCCCGGCGATTGAGGTCTTCACGGATCGCATTCTCGAGGACGTTGATCTCGGTCAGGCTGTTATATTTCGTCACGCCGATCCGCTCGCAGAACGTGCGGAGCGCTTCGGGCGTGTAGCCGCGACGGCGCAGCCCGCAAATCGTGGGCATTCTAGGATCGTCCCAGCCGCTGACGTGCTTCTCTTCGACGAGCTGCAGAAGCTTGCGCTTGCTCATCACGGTGTAGGTGAGATTCAGGCGGGCGAACTCGATCTGCTGCGGGTGATAGACGCGCAGCGTGTCGAGGCACCAGTCGTAGAGCGGCCGATGGTTCTCGAACTCGAGAGTGCAGATCGAATGCGTGACCCCTTCGATGGAATCCGACTGCCCGTGGGCGTAGTCGTACATCGGATAGATGCACCACTTGTTGCCCGTGCGATGGTGCTCGGCCTTCAAGATGCGATAAAGCACCGGGTCGCGCATGTTGACGTTGGGGGAGGCCATGTCGATCTTGGCCCGCAGCGTATATTGGCCCTCCTCGAATTCCCCCGCCCGCATGCGCCGTAAGAGGTCCACACTCTCCGCGGGCGGGCGGTCGCGATCGGGGCTTGACTTGCCCGGCTCGGTGAGAGTGCCGCGGTATTCGCGGATCTGCTCGGCGTTCAGGCTGCAAACGTAGGCGTGCCCCTCTCGAATCAGCTGCTCGGCCCACTGGTAGAGCTGCTCGAAATAGTCCGACGCGTAGAACTCGCGGTCTTCCCAACTGAAGCCGAGCCAGCGGATGTCTTCCTTGATCGAGTCGACGTATTCGACGTCTTCCTTGGTGGGGTTCGTGTCATCGAAGCGCAGGTTGCACTGGCCGCCGAACTCGAGCGCGATGCCGAAATTGAGACAGATCGACTTGGCGTGGCCGATGTGCAGGTAGCCGTTGGGCTCGGGCGGAAAGCGGGTCATCACTTTGCCGCCATATTTGGCGGTCTTTTGGTCCTCAGCCACGATGCTGCGGACGAAATCGAGCTGGGCGGAAGGCGAAGGAGTTGAGTCAGTCATTCGAATCACCAATAACGCGAGCGTGCGACATGCCGGGAATTGATGCGCCCTCTAAATACTTCAACCGTCGACAAGTGCACACAGCATACGTTGCGTTACTCATTGTGGGTCTCGCGGATTCGGATCTCCTCTTGGGTCTGCTGACTTTCAGAAATTCGCTTCAGATAAAGCCGATTCAATACAGTACTAATGCGATTTTGAGATCTTTCTTTGCCCAGGAGAGCGAGACATTCGAACAGTCCGGGGCCGGTCGCCTTAGCCGTCGCTGTCAGTCGCAGCGCGTGGATTAACTCAGCCGGCTTGATCTTCTCCGAATCGACGAATGCGCGGAAGGCCTCTTCAATGGGGCCTGGAGCGAAAGGCTCAACAGACGTCAGCCGTTCCAAGAATCGCTGCAACCTATCGAGCGTCCCCTCAGGCGCCATTCGTTTTTCGAGCGCGGCATCGTCGTAAACTAGCCTGTCATCCGAGACGAAGAAATCGCGGGCCTCCAGAATGTCGCTGGACACCTTGAGCCGCTCACCGAGCGTTTGCACCACGCGGGCCACATATTCGCGAGCGGCCGCGTCGAGCGCTAGAGGGATCAGTTTGGCCTCGATGAGATAGGGCAGCACCCGACCCACCTTCTCCTCCAGCGACAGTTGCCCCATCCAATGCGTCTGAAAGCTGTAGAGCTTGTCGGGATCGAGGCCAGCCGGATTTTTCACGATCCGTTCGAGCGTGAAATTCTCGACGCTCGTCACTCGGCTCATGAACTCCGTGCGGTCATCGAGCGACCAGCCGATGCGGGCCAGCGAGTTGAAGACGGCGTGCGGCAGGAAGCCGATCTTCTCGTAGTACTCGACCATCACCGGGTTGAGCGTCTCAGAATTCCCCAATCCGATCTGTGGAAAGACCCGATCGGCGTCCTCGAACATTTTGCGGAACTTGGGATTCTCGCGGTATTTTTTGATCTCGCGCTTGCTGAGTTTTTTGGTCGTCCCCGGCGCGGTCACGAAGGGGATGTGAGCGAATACCGGCAGGGTGTGGCCGAGCGCCTGGTGCATCAGAATCTGCTGAGGCGTATTGGACAGGTGCTCTTCGGCCCGAATGACGTGAGTGATTTCCATCGCGGCGTCGTCGACGACCGTTGCAAAGTTGTAGAGCGGCGTACCGTCACCCCGCATGATGACGGGGTCGACGATCAGGGAGGTGTCCCATTCGACATGACCTCGCACAACGTCGTCGAGCGCGACCGCTGTGCCTCGCGGTATGAGAAAGCGGATCACGTGCGGCCGGCTCTCCGCAACGAGTCGCTCGATCTCGGCTTCGCTCAGTTCGAGCGACCGTCGGCTGCTGATAAACGGGCGCTTCTCGCGATCGGCTGCCTCGCGCTGGCTCTGAACTTCTGTGGGCGTCTCGAAATCTCGATAGGCTTTCTTGGCTTCGAGCAGCTGATTCGCGGCGCGCTGATAGATCTCGCCACGCTGCGACTGAAAGTACGGGCCGTGCGGTCCGCCGACTTCAGGCCCTTCGTCCCACGCGAGATCGAGCCAGCGGAATGCGGCGAGAATCGGACGCAGGGCCTCTTCGACGTTGCGCTGGCGGTCGGTGTCATCGATCCGCAGGATGAATTTGCCGCCCGTGTGCCGGGCCCACAGCCAGTTGAACAGGGCTGTGCGCATCCCGCCGATATGCATGTATCCAGTCGGGCTGGGGGCAAAGCGGGTGCGGACTTGGTGCATGGTTGAGCAGGCGGCCAGAGGTTGAAGGTCGTCGCGATGATAGGAGTGCCCACTTTGGGCGGTCAAGACCCCTCGGACGATGACGGACATCGACGAAAGATCCACCTTGTGCCGCTCGCAGGGCCCTCGAGCGAGGCGACTCCGATCAGCTTCCGACCCACGAATCGGACGGCCACACCGTCGGCAGTCGATTCGACGGTTTCGTAGGTGCCTTCGTCCCAGCATTCGACTGTGCCGCGGCCTCCGCTCACAGGCCCCTCGTAGTCGAGATACGCCAGTCGATGGTCGGGCAGCGCCTCGGCAGCGATTGATATCGCCGTGTCAGGCGGACGAGCCAGCCGCCATGTACGCAGGGAATCCCCCTGTTCGAGCATCAGATCCCAATGCAGAAACGGATGATCGTGCGTCAGAACGACAAAGCGCGGCATTTTTCAGAATTGGCTTGCGAGGCGTCGTCCTGTGAACTCGCAGACCCCTCACCCCTCTCCCGCAAGGGGAGAGGGGAAAGAATGTTGTCTCTTCGTACACCGGACGTCGCTAGGAGGATTTGCGTTTCCGCGAGAGGATCGCGCGTTCCGCCCGCGCGGAAGCACATCCGCTTCAATTCTCCCCTCTCCCATTGCGGGAGACGGGCCGGCGGTGAGGGGTGACGAGCATGCTGGTACACCCTTTGCACCCACCTTATCATAAACAAATGTGAATGGTTGGAGTGCGCGCGTTTGATTAGCCGAGGGCGAATGACTCCCAAAGAGGTCTTGGCACTGTGCCGTGAGCGCGAGGTTCGCGCCGTCGATCTGCGATTCATGGATTTCCCGGGGATGCCCAAGCATTTCACGATCCCCGTGCAGACCCTGACTGAGCGGAGTTTCGAGGAAGGTTTCAGCTTTGACGGCTCGTCGATGAGGGGCTGGCAGGCCATCAACGAGAGCGACATGCTCGTCGTTCCGCAACCGGAGACGGCGATCGTCGATCCGTTCATGCACCACACCCTGTCGATGACCTGCAACATCCAGGACCCGATCACGCGCGAGGATTATGCCAAGGATCCGCGCAACGTTGCCCGAAAAGCAGAAGCCTACATGAAGTCGACGGGGATCGCCGACGTGGCCAATTTCGGTCCTGAGGCGGAATTCTTCGTTTTCGACGGCGTGCGGTTCGACCAAAACGAACACGAATCGTATTACCACATCGACAGTGCCGAAGGGCAGTGGACCCGCGGCAAGACGGGTAACGGTAACGCCGGCTACAAGATTCGCTACAAGGAGGGGTACTTCCCCGTCCCACCGGCTGACACGCTGCAGGACGTCCGCACCGAGATGATGCTGGCCCTGCAGGAGTGCGGCGTCGAGGTCGAGGCCCAGCACCATGAGGTCGCCACGGCTGGCCAGTGCGAAATCGACATGAAGTACGGGCCGCTCTTGCGCACGGCCGACAACCTGATCCGCTACAAGTACGTCGTCAAGAATGTTGCCGCCCGCCATGGCAAGACGGCCACCTTCATGCCCAAGCCGGTCTGGAACGACAACGGCTCGGGGCTGCACTTGCATTTGTCGTTGTGGAAGAAAGGCGAGTCGCTGTTCGCCGGCTCCGGATACGGCGGCCTGAGCCAGATGGCCCTCTATGCAATCGGCGGCATCTTGAAGCATTCCGCGTCACTGTTCGCGTTTTGCTGCCCGACGACCAACAGTTACAAGCGGCTAGTCCCAGGGTTCGAGGCGCCGATCAATCTGACGTACAGCTACCGCAACCGCTCGGCGGCCATCCGCATCCCCGTGCATGCGCCGAGCGCGGCGAACAAGCGGATCGAGTACCGGTGCCCCGACTCGTCGTCGAACCCGTACCTCGCGATGTCGGCCGTGCTGATGGCGGCGCTCGACGGCATTCAGAACAAGATCGCGCCCGGCCCGCCGCTCGACAAGGACATCTACGATCTGGCTCCGGAAGATCTCGCAGGGGTTCCCGGCGTCCCCATGTCACTCGAAGAGGCGCTCGCCGGCCTGCGCCGCGATCACGATTATCTTCTCCGCGGCGACGTCTTTACCGAAGACGTGATCGATACGTGGATTTGGTATAAGACCGCCCACGAAGTCGAGGCTTTGCGTCAGCGACCCCATCCATGGGAGTTCGCGATGTATTTTGACATTTGACCGTCCTCAGCGCGCGAAGCTCCGCGGCACTTTTCCGGTTTGGTAAAGTCTGACGTCTGCGCTCTCTTTGCCGCAGATTCCGACCGGGCAAGACGATCTTTACCCTATCAGGTCCGCCAGACCGGCTGAACTTCGCTTTCGCCGGCTGATACCGCTTACTTCGTACGCGGCTCTTTGACGCATGGCTCAACTCACTGACATCCAGATTCAGCGCACGATCGATGCGTGCCGCGAGCACCTTGTCGAGATCGCAGAAACATTCCGCACGACGATCGGATCTGAGATTCGCCTGTCGGCTGGCGAACCAACCGACATCGGCGAAGGAGGCGGCCTGGCCGACTTTCAGACGCCCGGCATGGCCATCGCGATGACGGTTGGCGAGCAGGGGCTCGTCGTCTTAGTTCCTCAGACTTTGCCCTTGCCGGCTTGGTACCGCCAGCCGGACATCAGCCAGAACAATCGGCTGCAGACTCTGGCCCACGAGCTGACGCTGCATTTGCTGCCAGCCGATCTGCAGTCGGAGCGTTATCTCGCGATTCCGACCGAGAACCTGATCGAAGTGGCCCAGAGTGCGGTAGTGGCCCCTTCGGCCAAAATGGTCGAGTTGTCGGTCTTTCATCCAGATGGCACTCATGAGGCAGCGTTTGCCAAGATCTTGATTATCGTTCCCGTCAACGCTCCGCCAGTGCCGGGAATTGGGCAGGCGGCGGCCGACAACTCACCTCGCGCCAGCGCTACGAGTCCTACCCCCCCTGTGGAAGCTGGCGATTCTAGATCCGGTGAGGCGGCGGACGTAGTCGACCTAAGCGACGTGCCGTACGAGGACACTTCGAGCGAAGAAGCGGATTCGGTCACCTCGCAAGTCGATGAATCAGGGGAGTCGTTCGCAACCGGGCTGGGCGCTGATTCTGATTCACATGGTGCGGCTGAGTCGGCAGATGCCGCACTGCGGGCACTGCGCGTCCTGCGCGTTCCGGTGACGGTGAGCGTCCGACTGGCCGAGCGAAAGATGTCGCTAGGCGCGGTGGTGGCGCTGGGGCCCGGTTCGCTGGTGACGTTCAACAAGTCGTGCGAAGACTTGCTCGACCTATACGTCAACAACCATCGCTATTGTCAGGGCGAAGCGATCAAGATTGGCGAAAGCTTCGGGCTGAAGATTTCCAAGGTCGGCGTGACGGAAGAGCGCAAAGAGCGGATCATTTAGGTCAGCCGCCCACGCTGACTTAGTGCTCGTGGCACTCACGTGTCGCGGCGTCTGCAGCAAATGATCCGGTGTTTTCACCCGCGGAACTGCTACACCTAGGTAAGACGCGCTCTAATTAGTATCCGACCGCGGCCCCGTCCGTACGGGGCTCAGTGCCGCCGTGAATCGTTCCATGGAGCTGGTCGATCCAGATCCCCTGATATCCGCCGAATCCGCCATCCGCCTTGTGGACGATGTGATGTCCGCGTTTGGCCAGCTCTTCGAGCGTGGCCTGTGGGATGCCCGATTCGACGTTGACCTCGCCTCCACCGGCTTCCATCGGCTGGCTGGTCGGCGTCTGCGAGCCGTCGTGGCGAACGCGTCCCGCGTCGGCGGACGCCTGCACATTGAGGCCGAAATCGATCATGTTGACGAGCACCTGCACGTGGCCTTGGGGCTGCATATCGCCCCCCATGACGCCGAAGACGTACCAGGGCTTGCCTTCTTTTGTCACCATCGCCGGGATGATCGTGTGGAACGGCCGCTTGTGGGGTTCGAGCGTGTTGAGGTGCTGGGGATCGAGCGAGAACTGACAGCCGCGGTTCTGAATCACGAAGCCAACCTTGCCGGGGACCAGCCGCGAGCCGAAGCCGTTGAAGTTGCTTTGAATGAGCGAGCAGCAGTTGCGGTCCTTGTCGACGACGCACAGATAAATCGTGTCGCTTCCCTTGGCCAAAAGGGGATCGCCCGGATCGACCGAGCTGGCGGCCCGCTTGGGATTAATCCGCTTCCGTTGCCGGGCCGCATATTCCTTCGAGATCAGCTCAGCAACGGGCAACTTCGCGAACTCGGGGTCGGCGAAGTATTTCGCGCGGTCCGCATACGCGAGCTTTTTCGCCTCGATGAACAGGTGCAGATAGTCTGGGCTCTGCCGGCCCATGGAACGCAGATCGTAGCCTTCGAGGATGTTGAGGATCTGCAGCACGGCGATCCCCTGGCCGTTGGGCGGCAGCTCCCACACGTCGTACCCGCGATAGGTGGTGGAAACGGGGTCGACCCAAGTCGAGGTGTGATCCTCAAAATCCTTCTTCGAGAAATAGCCGCCGTTGGCCTGGCTATAGCTGACGATCTGCTCGGCGATCGGTCCGCGATAGAAGGCATCGCGTCCGCTCTCTGCGATAGCCCGAAGTCTGGCGGCGAGGTTGGGATTCCGAAACATTTCCCCCTCGACCGGTGCCTTTCCGTGCGGGTAGTAGGTCGCGCCCGTGTCCGGATAAAACCGGGCCAGCGGTTCGCCGCGCTTCCAGAAGCCGGCAATCACCTGGCTGACCGGAAAGCCTTCTTCCGCGTATTGGATGGCGGGTGCCAAGAGCTTCGAGAGGGGCACAGTACCGAACCGCTTGCTCAATTGGTCCCAACCGTCGACACATCCCGGCACCGACCACGACAGGATTCCGCTGGTCGGAATTTCCTTGAGTTCCTTTGTCTTGAACACGTCACGGTTGAGCGCGTAAGGGCTGCGGCCGCTTGCGTTGAGACCGTAGAGCTTTTGCGTTTTGGCGTCCCAATAGATGCAAAACAAGTCGCCGCCGATGCCGCAGCTCATCGGTTCGACCAGGCCCATCATGGCGTCGGTGGCGATGGCGGCGTCGATCGCGTTTCCGCCCGCTTTCAAGATGTCGAGGCCCACCTGGGCGGCCAACGGCTGGCTCGTCGCCACAATGCCGTGACTGGCAACGACGGCCGATCGGCTCTGAGGCATCTTCACCGGGCGATCGTACTCGCCGGCAACGACGGGCGATGCACTGGGCTCGAAGACCTGGTCCAGCATCGTCAACCCCGTGAAGGCGATCGCAGCCAGGAGCGCGCGGCGAGGACGAAATCCAGACATTGGTCAACCCCCATGAATGCAACTCATGAAAGATCCCGCCCATTATCAGCGGAAAAAATGGCAGTTTTTTTGAATGTCGCTCTCCAAGATAACGGGCCGCGTGTCGTCACGAAATGGAGGAGGGCTTCGTGGTAAATGGAACCATCCAAAGGGAGTTCGGCGGCCGCTCTCCCGGCAAAAAGAGGGCTTCAGAGGTGCCTCGTCAGCCAATCTGCCGTAGACTACAGTATTGCGGCTGAAAATCGTGCGGTTTGCCGCGCGGCCTTCCAGCCTTTGGACCTCCAGCCCCGACTCGAAAGACATTCCGTGGCGACGCGACCCCAACCGAAGCCGGCAAAAACTCCCGTCCAGCAGCAGAGCTACAACGGCGCTGAAATTCTGGTCGAGGCGGTGGTCCGGCAGGGGGTGACCAGCATTTTTGCTTATCCCGGCGGGGCCAGCATGCCGCTGCATCAGGCCCTGCTCAAGTTCAAGGATCAGATTCGCACGGTGCTGCCGCGGCACGAGCAGGGAGGCGGCTTCGCCGCTCAGGGCGTGGCTCGCGCGACCGGCAAAGTCGGCGTCTGCATGGCCACGAGCGGGCCGGGGGCCACCAACCTTGTGACGGCGCTGGCCGATGCCAAGCTCGACAGCGTGCCGATCGTTGCCATCACCGGGCAGGTTGCGCAGGCCGTGATCGGCAGCGACGCGTTTCAGGAAACGCCGACGATCGCGATGTGCCAATCGATCACCAAGCACCACTACATGATCACTCGCCTCGAGGACGTGCCTCGGATCGTGAAAGAGGCTTTTTACGTGGCCGGCTCCGGTCGGCCCGGACCCGTGCTCATCGACTTCCCCAAGGACGTGCAGCTGGCTCGGCAGGACGTTGCCCCCGATTTCGATCCGCCCATGAATCTCCCGGGGTATCATCCCGAAGCGCAGAAGCATCGTCCCGAACAGATCCGTCAAGTGATTGCCGCAGTCAAGCGGGCGCGGCGACCAATCCTGTACATCGGCGGTGGCGTGATCAATTCCGGCGCGTCCGACGAGCTGCGAAAGTTCGCGCTGCGGACGGGCATTCCGGTCACCTCTACCGTGATGGGGCTGGGGGCCTTCCCGGGGGACCATCCCCAGTCACTGCACATGCTCGGCATGCATGGGACAGTCTACGCAAATTATGCCATCAACGAGGCCGATCTGCTCCTGGCGTTCGGCGTGCGGTTCGACGACCGCGTGACCGGCAAGCTCGAAGAGTTCGCCCGGCACGGAAAGATCGTGCATGTTGATGTCGATCCCTCCGAGCTGCACAAGAACAAGGAGGCCCACATCCCGATCGTCGCGGACGTGAAACCGGTGCTCCGCGACCTCAACCAGATGATCACCGACGAGGACCTTCCCGATCTTCGGGAATGGCAGGCACAAATCGCCGAGTGGAAGTCTCGCTATCCGCTCCGCTACAAGGAGACGGGCGACGAGATTCTGCAGCAATACGCGATCGATGAACTCTGGCGGCAGACACACGAACGCGACACCTACGTCACGGTCGGCGTCGGCCAGCACCAGATGTGGGCGGCCCAGTTCTACAAGTTCTCGAGTCCGCGACACTGGCTCAGCAGCTCGGGACTGGGAACGATGGGTTTTGGACTCCCCGCTGCCATGGGCGTGCAGACGGCGCTGCCAGATAAGCTGGTGATCGACATCGACGGCGACGGCTCGATGCTGATGAACGTGCAAGAACTGGCGACTCTCTACTGCGAGAAACTGCCGGTGAAGGTCCTGTTGCTCAACAACCAGCATTTGGGCATGGTGGTGCAATGGGAAGACCGCTTCCACGGAGGTAGCCGGGCGCACACGTATCTCGGTCCCATCGACGATCCGCAAGCGGTGGGCGAGGGAGACGGCACGCACGCCGAGGAAACGTATCCGAACTTCGTGAAGATTGCGGAAGGTTTCGGCGTCAAGGCGGCCCACGTCCGCAGCAAGTCCGAATACCCGACCGCCTTGGCTGAGATGCTCAACCACGACGGTCCGTACTTGCTTGACGTCATTTGCCCATATCAGGAACATGTCCTACCGATGATTCCCAGCGGCCGCACGGTGCGGGACATCATCATCGAATAGTTTTGCCACTCTCAACGCACCAACAATCAGCATCCAGTCATGGCCAGCTACAACAAGTTCGATCCGCGACTCGAATCGCTCGTGATGGAAACCCGCACGCTGTGGGATCCCGAGGTCAGTAACCTTACCCCCGAGGACAAACACTGGCTGGCGGAACAGGTGCACCGGCACCCGGAACGGGCCGCGAAGATCAACTACGATCGCTCGCACACGGGCTTCGCCCGCGAGATCACCGTCACCGTGGCCGACGTCGAACGGCTTTACGACGAGCGCATGGCGACACCGTGACTGCCCTGGCGCGATTCGATCGCTCCGAGGTTTAAGCAGACTTGCGGATTGCCAAAAAAGTCGCCGCCGCGGTGAGTTCCTGGTATGCTCGATGCGATGCTCACTTGAGACGCGGTTAGTAACTCGTCGCGGCCCACGACCGACATGCCGAAAACGAATCGTTCGCTGGTCCAGTCGTCGCGCCCCGGCTCCTCAGTCACTCCGACTGACACCGCATCCGAAAGTGGTCCACGAGGACTGCTTGTTGTTTACTCGGCGACGGTCTTCTTAAGCGCCTTTCTGCTGTTTCAGGTGCAGCCGCTGATCGGCAAGTACATCTTGCCCTGGTTCGGCGGCACTCCGGGCGTCTGGACGACCTGCATGCTGGTTTTTCAGGTGCTGCTCTTTGGCGGCTACTTGTACGCACATCTCACGAGTCGCTGGCTGGGCCCCCGCATCCAAGCCGGCCTACACATCGCACTGCTGACCAGCGCTTGCGTGATGCTGCCCGTCATTCCGGGCGAAAGTATGAAGCCCACAGGCGCCGAGCAACCGATCGCCGCGATCGTCTTGCTTTTGGGCCTGACTGTGGGCCTGCCGTTTTTTGCCCTTTCCGCCACGGGACCGCTCTTGCAGAACTGGCAGAATCGCACGCACCCGGGCCGAATGCCGTACCGACTCTATGCGCTGTCGAACGCTGCTTCGCTGTTGGCGCTGATCAGTTTTCCCGCGGTCTTCGAGTGGCTGTTCGCTACGCCGTT
The DNA here is from genome assembly GCA_035949535.1 of Planctomycetaceae bacterium. Taxonomy (GTDB): domain Bacteria; phylum Planctomycetota; class Planctomycetia; order Planctomycetales; family Planctomycetaceae; genus DASPSM01. The sequence goes on from DASZIA010000357.1 coordinate 31,395, forward strand.
TTTGGCGCGAATCTGGTCCTGGAGTTTCGGACTCTTCGCAATCCTCTGCGCCATCAGCGCGGTGGGGATGGCCTCACGGCGTCGGGCGGTTTCTGTCGAACCGGCCAAAGCCAGCCGGGGCGACGTGCATCCCCTGTCGTGGGGCATGCGAATGCAGTGGTTCGCTTTGGCGATGGTTCCGTCGACGCTGCTGTTGGCGACGACCAATCAGGTCTGCATGGACGTGGCGAGCGTTCCCTTTCTCTGGGTCTTGCCGCTGACTTTGTACCTCTTGTCCTTCATCTTGTGCTTTGAGAGCGAACGCTGGTATTCCCGAGCGTACGTCATGCCGGCGACCGCGGCGGCTTTCGGTGGCGTCTGTTGGGTGCTCAGCGCGGGCATTCATGCAGAGCTGTCGACACAAGTCTGTGTGTTCTTTTTCGCCTTCTTTCTGTGCGCGATGGTCTGCCACGGAGAGCTGCTTGCTCGTCGTCCGCATCCGGAGTATTTGACTGCGTATTACCTGGTAATTGCAGCCGGCGGGGCAGCCGGCGGGATTTTCGTGGGGATCGTGGCGCCCTTGGTTTTCTCGGGCTATTACGAATTGCACTTGGGATTGTTGGCGTGCGCGGCTCTCATGCTGTCCGCTCTCTACACCGATCCTAAGAGCCGATTTTGGCACGGCCAGCCGAGTTGGGCCTGGTTGTGTTTTTTGCTGGCGGCCGGCACGTTCGGGGCGCTGCTCTTGGACAACGCGACGGACGCGGGCGCCGGCTATCGGCTCTCTGCCGAAGCCGACACCGCAGCGGGCGGCGCAAAAGGCTCCCCGCTGCCTCCCGAGCGAACGTTTTACGGAATCTTGCGCGTCGCGTACTTCGATCTGAACTACAAGGATCAAATCCGCCAGGTCAACATTCTCGTCAACGGCCGAACCACGCACGGGATTGAGTACACCGACCCTGAATTCTGGTCCGTGCCCACCTCCTACTACGACGAAGTGTCAGGGATCGGCCGGCTGCTGTCTCACATGGATAGCAAGCCACACCGAGTGGGTGTCGTCGGGCTCGGCATCGGCACGGTTGCCGCCTATGCCCGTCCGGGCGATACGTTCCGGTTCTACGAAATCAACGAACACGTGGAACGCATTGCCCGCACCCAGTTTCATTTTTTGGAGCGATGTCGGGGCAAGGTCGAAGTGGTGGCGGGCGATGCACGTTTGTCCTTGGAGCGGGAGCCCGAGCCGCAGAACTTCGATGTGCTCGTGCTCGACGCTTTCTCCAGCGACGCCATTCCCATTCATCTGCTCACGCGCGAGGCGTTCGCTGTTTATCTGCGTCATCTGGCTCCAAACGGCGTCCTGGCCGTTCATACGTCGAATCTACATTTTGGGCTGCGGCCCGTCGTGGAAGCGTCAGCAGGTTTCCATCACCTCTCGATGGTCGCGGTTCAATCGCAGATAACCAATTACGGCGGCCTCGGCAGCGATTGGGAACTCCTTTCACGGAACTCTCAGCCGTTAGACACCGTTTGGATTCGACGAGGGGCGTCTCCGGCGTCACCGCGGCGCGTGCTCTGGACCGATGACCACGCGTCGCTGTTGCGTGCCTGGCTCGACTGGTAAGGAGTCGACGGGTGCCGATGCGCTGATCCAGCTGGCGCTCAAGCAGCCTGCCAAGGCACGGTCAGCTTCATGCCGGCGGCCAGTTCTTCGAGTTTCTTAACGTGATCGCGGTGCAGGGGAATTCCCTCGCGCTGCCAACGCTGTGAGCGCTCCCACTCCAGGTCGCCGGGCAGCCGAACGGCCTCGAAACCGTCGGCGGGTTGCAGAGCCCGAATGTCGCTGATTGTCGATTCGAGCTCGTTGTAGAAGGCGTCGAGATCGACGAACTGCGCGATGTCGATCGCGTAGAAGAAATGCTCGGAGCCGTCTGCGGCGACGTTCTTGCTCTTATGCAGAGGCATACGGCTGCCGACCAGACAGCCGGCCAGCACCGACGACAGAAACGCCATTCCGTAACCGCGGGCTCCGGCAAACGGAAGCAGCGTTTTGGCGGCGTGCGGAATGTCAGTCGGATTGCCGTCGCCGTCCAACGCCCATCCGGTGGGAAGTTCGCGGCCGTACATTCGCAGGCTTTCGACCTTGCCCCACGAGGAGACTCCGCACGCCATGTCGAGCACGAAGGGCGCTCCCGATCGCGTGGGAACTCCCCATGCGACAGCGTTATTCGCAGTTGCCGGCTTGTGGCTGCCGTAGGCGGCCACGCTGGCTGCGCCGGTGCTGGTTGTTGAATAGCCGATCATCCCGGCCTCAACCGCCATTAGAGCGTAGACTGAGGCCGCGCCGTAATGCTGGCCCCGTCGAATGGCAACGGTCCCGGTGCCGACGGTGCGGGCCTTTTGGATCGCCAGCTGCATCGCCTTTGTTGCGGCCACGTGCCCCAGCCCCTTGCCCGCATTCAGCACGGCGATGGCCGGCGTCTCGCGTTCCGTGACGACCTGGGCGCGCGGATCAATGCCGCCAGAATCCATCGCCTCCAGATAGCGCCAAAGCGACCGGCTGCCATGCGACTGAATCCCCCGCAGGTCGGCCTCGATCAGCCGGGCCGCGCCGATTCGCGCTTCGGCCTCGTACATGCCTTTGTGCGTCAGCATGCGGACCATCAGCACCTCGAGGCTCTTTGCGGCGATGACGATTTCCTGGGAGGGGTCGGAGGGAATGTCGAGCGTCTCAGCCATCTTTTTCTTTGCCCGTCGATTTTTGGGTTGCTTTGGCGATTGCGTCGCGACCTGCCGAAAGAAACTCAATCGGATGCTTCGTGCGACCTTCGATCGCCAGATCGACCAACACCTCGCCGATGACCGGCGTGAATTTGAATCCGTGCCCGGAAAAGCCGGCACCAAATGAGGCGTGCTCGTGACCCGGAAGTCGGTCGACTACAAAGTGACGATCCGGCGTCAGCGTGTACATGCAGACCGACGAGCGGGCTGGTTGCGGATCGACGTCCGGCAGGCATTCACGCAGAAACCGACTCAGCGATTCCCAGTCTCGCGGTTGCACGGTCCGCTCGAGCCGTTCGGGATTTGCGACCGGATCTCCCCCCGAATGCTCCGCCGCCTTGAGGGTCTGGCCGTCGCGACTTGGGAAGCCATAAAAGAGACCGTAGGGCATCTCGAAATAAAATGCGGGCGCGCTCCGGTTCTCGGCGTAGGCCGTTGAACGCACGGGAAACCAGAACTGAGGCTTTCGCACAACTTCCAGGGGCAGCGACCGGCTCGTAAGAATCCCCGACGTCCAGGCGCCCGTCGTGAGAATCAAAGCGGCCGACTCGTACTCGTCGCGTGACGTTCGCACGCGAAAGCGGTTCCCGACCGGCGACCAATCGAGCACCACTTCGTCCGCGGCTACGCTCGCACCGGTGCGAATTGCAGCATCGACGTGCGCGCGCACGCAGGCCTCCACCTCGAGAAAACCGGCCTCCGGCTCGTAGACGACGTCAAAACTCTCGGGGATGCGGAAGCCGGAAAACTTGCCCGCGCGGTTGGCTGGCGAAATGTCTCGCAGATCCAGGCCGTGCAATCGCGCCGCGAGCCTGGCGCCGGCGACCGTCTCGCCCTCCGCGGGCCCGGCCAGCATCAAACCGCACAAATGCATCAGCGAAAGCTCTTCCGAAGCTTCGAGCCCGCGCCAAAGTGTATACGCGCGCAAGAGCAGAGGCACGTAATCGGCGTGCTCGAAATAGGCCTTCCGAATGATCCGCGTCTCGCCGTGTGAGCTGCCGCGGTCATGCCCGATCGAATACTGCTCTAGACCGAGCACTGAGAGGCCGCGGACCGCGGCATGATAGAGAGCCGCGCTTCCGAACCCGCCCAGACCCACCACGATGCAGTCGTAGCCGGCTGTCATGGCACATTCGAGACCGATTTCGCGGCCGGTGCGGCCCGCTCGTTTTTCGCCCGCGGCGTCCCGCCACCCGCGGCGAGTGACACGCGCACGATCTCCTTGTCGTTGCGGGCAAAGACGCTCTTCATCGCGAATGCCGGGTGGGACCAGATCGTCATCCGGCGCATGACCTGGCGGGTCGGCTCGACGAGCTTGGCGCGGCTGATCTCGTGATAACCGTCGGGCGCCAAGCGCGCGATGATCAGGTCGCCCTGTTCGTTGTGAATGAAGTACTTGTCCCCGTGCGGGACCAAAAATGCGTTCCACCACCGGCCTTTGCCCGTCGCGTCGTAGGTTTCCCACAATCGCTTACCGTCGGAAGCGTCGAGACCGCGGAGCTGGCCGTAACTGCAGACGCCGTAGATGTATTTTCCGTCGAACACCGGAGTGGGAATGATCGAGTGCAAGCCGTCGGTCTTGATCTCGCTTTCGCTCTGCCCCTTCCAAAGGGTCTTGACGGTGTGACCGTCGGCGCCAATTTGAATCATCCGCGGGCCGTTGTAGAACGCTGTCAAAAAAATTCTGTCATCGACAACTCGCGGCATCGATATGCAAAGGCCGACTTTGATCGGCCACGGTACGTTCCAAAGCGGCTTGCCGTCGGCGGGGTCGAGCCCTGTGATCGATTCGGGATGCCAGATCACCAGGTGCCGCTTGCCGTGGATCGTAAAGATCACCGGCGGCACGTAGCCCACCTCGGGATCATTGAGGGCCCGCCAGCGTTCGGCCCCCGTCGCCTTGTCAAAACTGACCACGAGCGCTTCTTCGCCGCCCACCAGCGTGATCAACTGGTCGCCATCCACCAAGGGGGAAGTCGCCATGCCCCAGATCGGCAGTTTCGTCTTGTAGTCCTTGACGAAGTCTTTCGACCAAAGAATCTTTCCAGTCTTGGTGTCGAAACAGAACATCTGCCCCATCGCGCCGATCGTGTACACGCGCCCGTCGCTGATCGTCGGCGTCGAACGAGGACCAGCCGGGTAGCTGATCGTGTAGCGCGACGGGTACGCGTGGCCCCACAGAACTTTCCCGGTCTCGGCGTCGAGGCACTGGACTCGTTCGTTCCCCTTGTCCTTCTGGCGGTCGGTGATGTAGACCCGGCCGTCGGCGACCGCCGGACCCGAATAGCCCTCGGCCAGCGGCGTCGACCAGACGCGTGGCAAGAGACCCTTCGTCGAAAACTGGTCGACGATTCCCGTCTCGCGCCAGACGAGATCACGCTGCGGTCCGCCCCAATCGGGCCAATCGTCGGCCCGCGTGGATTTTGTTAGCGGAAGCAGGAGTAAAAGAATAGCAACTGCGGGATAAGCGCGTCGGACCGTTTCAAGCATCGTTTTCAAATTCGCACCCCTGGCGAGCGGCGGGTGTCAGCCCGCCGGTTCTTCTCTTCGTCAAAAGCTCGAGTACTCGTAGTCAGAATAATTGTGGCAGACCCGCGCGTGTGCCACAATGGCGTGATGAAACGATCACTCATCATTGGTTGTTGCGCGCTTGCGCTCTGTTCCCTGTCCTCGGCGCTAGCAGCCGACGGGCCACAGCTCACACCACTCGAATCAAAACATCTGTCCGGCTTACGGCAGGTCACGTTCGGCTTCCCCCGCGCGGGCGAAGGTTATTTTTCGCCCGACGGGCAGTGGATCGTCTTTCAGGCGTATCCGCCCGGCTATCCGTTCTATCAGATTTACGTGCAACGGCTCGACGAACGCGACGCCCGTCGGATCAGCACGGGCCGCGGCCGCACGACGTGCGCCTATTTCTCACGCGACGGCAAGAAGATCATCTTCGCCTCCTCGCACACCGACCCAAAAATCAGCGAGACCGAACAAAAGGCCCGCGAAGAGGCGAAACGCGGTGGTCATCGCCGATACCAGTGGGACTTCGACGAGCACATGGAAATCTACGAGTGCAACTTCGACGGCAGCGGCCTCAAGCCGCTCACCAACTCGCCGGGCTATGACGCCGAGGGGAGTTTTTCCTTCGACGGCAAACAGATCGTCTTCACGTCGATGCGCAATGGCAATCCGAACATCTACATCATGGATGCGGACGGCTCGCGCGTACGCCAGGTGACGCACGCCTCCGGCTACAACGGTGGGCCGTTCTTCTCTCCGGACGACCGCTGGGTGATCTTCCGCAGCGACCGCCAGCGGAAGGACATGCTGCAGCTTTACGCCATCTCGGTCGACGGGAAGCACGAGGTGCAACTAACCGAGGATCTCGACACGGTGAACTGGGCGCCTTATTTCCATCCGAGCAACAAGTACCTCGTTTGGTGCCGCGCCGATTACTCGAAGGGGCACCAGCCGGGCGGGTTCGACCTGTTCACGATGGAGATCGACCACGACGCGACGCACTTCAAGGGCGGAGCCGTCACACAGATCACCGACGCCAAAGGGGCCGACATCCTTCCCGTCTTCAGCCCCGACGGCACCAAGTTGATGTGGACCTCGACCCGAACGCCCGACGGCACGAGCCAGCTCTGGATCGCCGACTGGTTGCGGGGGATGAAATCGACCGTGAAGCGCGAACGACAACTCCCGTGAGACAAGTGCGGTCATCGCAAGGGCTTTGTCTCCTCAGTCAGATCGAGGGCCATGGAAATCACGTTTCGATTGCGCGAGGAGGACTTCCAGGCAGCCTGTGAACACCGGTTATCGCGCTCGCCAACGTGGCGGCACTTTATTCCGCGAATTGTTATTGGCGTGTGCGCACTCTGGATTGTATTTGGTAGCTTGCTTTGGTCTGTGTCGCACGATTTGTTCACGGTCGGCGGGTTCCTGCTGTTCGGGCTGATTCTCGCCGCAATTCTTCCGAGCGCGGTGCGAAAAGCTCGGCGAGACGGTGACGCCGCGTTTTATCGTGACGAAAGGAATCGCATGCTCCGCGAGCCGTTCACCTTACGGCTTGAGGAAGATGGACTTGCTTGTGATCGGGCGAGTGGCTGGAGCAAAACACGATGGGCTTACGTTGATAGCGTTTTCCAAACGGAGCATCACCTCTTCATCTATTTAGCCTCACTTTCGGCATTCATCGTTCCTAAGGATGGTGTCATTTCCGGCGAATATGACTCATTCGCCTGTGAGGTTGAGAAGCGTTCGCGGACTGCAGCGGCGCGCGCCGACGGCCTTTAAGCATTGCAGTTCCGTTGGGACTCGCGTTGATTCCGAGTCCGTGACCTGAACACCGATCATTCGGGTCAGTCGGCGACGCGCAGCGTTCAAGATGGCGCCGAAAACCGGCGCACCCTACGGGATCGAGCCCAGTCGATTTCGCAGCCGATATAACCTAAAATTGCGGGACAATCATCATTCACTCACGGATGCAGGCATGACTCAAAAGGTCTACATCAACGGCACGCTCGTCCCCAAAGAAGACGCCAAAGTCAGCGTCTACGACCACGGCCTGCTCTACGGCGACGGCGTGTTCGAGGGGATTCGTGTTTACGGCAACAAGGTTTTTTTGCTTCCTGAGCACATCAAGCGGCTCTATGAGAGCGCGCTGGCGATCCGCCTAACGATTCCCCTCTCGCAGACCAAAATGTCCGAGGCCGTCGAGAGCACCGTGGCCGCCAACGGGCTCAAGGACGGTTACGTACGGCTGGTGGTGACGCGCGGCGGTGGAACGCTCGGTCTCGACGTCCGCCGCACGAGCAATCCGCAGGTAATCATCATCGCCGACACGATCACCATGTATCCGCCGGCGATTTACGAGAAGGGGATGCCCCTCGTCACGGCCAGCACGATCCGCAATCATCCCCACGCGCTCTCCGCACAGATTAAATCCCTCAACTATCTCAACAATATTCTGGCCAAGATGGAGGGAACCGACGCCGGCTTCGAAGAGGCGCTGATGCTCAACCATCAGGGCGAGGTGGCCGAGTGCACGGGGGACAACATTTTTATTGTGAAGAACCGGGTGCTCCGCACGCCGCCCCCCGAAGCCGGCATTCTGGAGGGGATCACGCGGGGAGCGGTCATCCGCTTGGCGAAACAAGCCGGCCTCACCGTGAATGAAGGGCCGATGACGCGGCACGACATTTACGCGTCTGACGAGTGCTTTCTAACCGGGACCGCGGCCGAAGTCGTCGCTGTGATCAGTCTCGATGGTCGCGCGATCGGCGAAGGCAAGCCCGGTCCGATCACGAAGGACCTGCTCGAACGTTTCCGCGAGCTGACTCGCAAGGGCGGCTGGTAGGATCAGACGGGAATTTTTCCGGGGTCACGATCCTTCGGCACCGGCCGTGGGGTTAAATGCTTGGAGCGGGTGCACGCGCTTCGGGAGGGCGAAGCTCCTGCTGAGCCGGTTTTTCTCCCGCCGCGAAGAATAGCTCGGCGGGAGCCTCGTCCCTCCCCGAACGCGGTCGGGAGCACTCGTTGGAGCCACACCGAAACGGTGAGAAGATCTGATGTCCTACTCGATTCGCCGGGCGTTCGTGTTCGTCGGAGTGTTCGTCTCGGCGGCCGCCCTGCTGGCCGCGCAGCAACAGCCTGACAAATCGACCAAAGCCGCCAAGGAGGCTTTGTCGCAATTCAATTCGCTCATCGGCGGCTGGCGCGGAACGGCCCAACCCAGACGCGGTTCGGCGGCCGGCAGCTGGCGAGAATCGGCCGAATGGGTCTGGGACTTCAGCCAGCCAGCGCCGGCCATTCGTTATGTTGTCAGCGACGGGAAGCTGCTCAAGTCGGCTCGAATTACCTTCGACGACAAGGCCAGCCTGTTTCGCGCGATGGTCGAATTGCCGGACGGCTCAACCCGCGAATACTCGGGCAAGTTCGACGAAGATCGGCTGGTGCTCAACTCGCAGCCCGACGCCAAGAACGAGATCCATCGCCTCACGGTGACGCGCCTCAATGACAAGCGGACGATCGTCCTCTTTGAGAAGAAGCGGGCAACTTCGCGTGGCCTGGCCCGCGTGGCCGAGGTCGGCTACACGCGCGAGGGGACGCGCCTGGCGGTCGAAGGAGGCGACGGCCCCGAGTGCGTCGTCACCGGCGGCAAAGGGACGATCGCCATCAGCTACAAGGGGCAGACCTATTACGTTTGCTGTTCCGGCTGCAAGCAGGCGTTCAACGAGAACCCCGAAAAAATCCTCGCGGAATACCGGCAACGGATCGAAGCTCGCAATAAGGCCGCCAAGTAGGTCCCGCCGCGAGGATGCCCATTGGCCAAACGGAACCGGGTCACGCCGTTCGGCGAGATCATTGCGACTCCCGAGCGGGGCACGTTCATGGGCAATCGGGGCATCCTGCACGACGCCGAGGGTCACCTCCGGCGGAACTGGGCGCTCAAGCGGTGGATCGTCTGCGTACTCGAGTTTCGGGGCCGCAATCGGACGGTGATGACACCGAACCGCTACACCGAGCTTTTCTTCCTCGATGAAGCCACTGCTCTTGCTGCCGGACACCGACCCTGTGCCGAGTGCCGTCACGCCCAATTCATCGAATTCTGCAGGGCGTGGAAAGCGGCGCATTCCGGAGCCAACGGGTCACGACGGCCGACCGCCGATGAGATGGATGATCGTCTGCACAGCGAACGCGTGGGTCCTGACCGCTCCAAACGAACTCATCCAGGACGGCTCGGGGACTTGCCCGACGGCGTTTTCGTGACGCTGCCAGGGAACAAAGATGCGGCGTGGCTGATCTGGAAGGGCGAACTCCTCAAATGGTCGCCCGGAGGCTACCTCGAGCGTCGTCCACTCCCGAAACGTCTCGATGTTGCGCTCCTGACGCCCCCTTCGACGGTGGCCGCCATCCGAGCGGGGTACACACCTGAGGTCCACGCCTCAACGGCCCCGCAAAAACGGCGTTGACACCGTTAGGCCCGCGAAATAAAGTCCCCGTCCCCTTCAACTCCACATTTCGCATCCTGTTCGTTCCGCTGGGAGCTGCTGCATGGCCGTCCTGCCTGTCTCACAGTCTGCGCACTCGTCAAGCACGCCTGTCCCGTTCATCGATCTGGTCGCCCAGCATCAAACTATCGCGGGTGAAGTTCGCGATGCGGTCGATCGCGTGTTTGCCTCGCAG
>DASZIA010000358.1:0-5874 GCA_035949535.1 Planctomycetaceae bacterium
CGCGGACCTGAAACTCCAACTGCGTCCGCAGACAGCTCATTGACGGCAGTTGGACCTGATAGGATGTCGTCGCGTCGGGTTGAATGGCGAAAGGAATGGTGACGAACCGCGTTTGAACCCGATTATCGTCGACGAAGGTCAGCTCCAGCGGTCCTTCGATCAGGTCGGGGAAGGTCGATTCGAATTCCAACTCGACCGCGAACGGGGCACCCGAACGCATAACTGGGTGCGAAGACTTGAGCCGCAGTTCCAGCTTGCCGGGCGCCTTCTGGAAGGCCCGGGTCTGGGCGACAGCGACCTGCGGCGCAAGGCACAGAATTGCGGCGAATGCCGCGGCGCGGGCTGGAGGAATAATCGATCGCTTGATCATATCGTGGCGCGTTCATTGGGAGGGCGAGGCTCCCGCCGAGCCGTCTTAACAGAAAGAGGCTCAGCAGGAGCTTCGCCCTCCCGTCTGGGGCCGATCTTGCAAGACAGTCTGACCGGCCCAACTTGTCTGCAAAAAACGGCGATCGGGGTATTGGAGCCTGCGTTCGCCTCCCGTTGACTCGGGTCTGAGCGCCCCTCAAGATACAAAAATGCCTTTGCCTGCGGTGCCCCGCGCGCGAAGACGTGATCTCGATTCCTCCCCCTTCCCTTCCGGCGATCGCCACCGTATGCCTCTCTCTCTGCAACAGCAGTTCCGCAGCGAAGCGCCCGAATTGCCGCGGACGCACCCCGAGTTCGTATTGCGACTGGTCGAATCGGTTTTGACAGCCGCCAGAAAGGCGGGGGCAAGCGACATCCACCTCTTGCCGGGGGAAGACGGTCTGGCCATGTCGTGGCGGATCGACGGCGTGTTGCATCCGATCGAAGTGCTGCCCCGCGCGATCGCTCCCAACATTATCGCGCGGCTCAAGGTGATCTCGCAGCTCTTGACGTATCAGACCGACGTCCCGCAGGAAGGCCGCATCCATCTGCTGGAGGGAAACGCCGAAACGCGCGTCAGCACTTTCCCCACGCTGTTCGGCGAGAAGTGTGTGATTCGGCTGTTTGCCGGGTCGAATCGATTCCGTCACGTCGACGACCTGGGTTTTGCGGCCGAACTGTCGGCCAGCTTGAGGTCGATGCTCGCGCGGCGGAGCGGCATGATCTTGATCAGCGGTCCGGCAGGGAGCGGGAAGACCACCTCGATCTACGCGTGTCTGCGAGAGATTGTCGAGCGGGAGGAGCACCCGCGCAGCGTGGCAACGCTCGAAGATCCGGTCGAGGCCGTGATGCCCGGCGTCGCCCAATCGCAGGTTCGGCCGATCGCCGGCTTCGATTACGAAACGGGGCTCAAATCGCTGTTGCGGCAAGACCCCGAAGTGATTGCCGTCGGAGAAATCCGCGACCGCACCACCGCTCAGGTCGCCGTACAGGCGGCCCTGACCGGACACTTGATACTCACCACGTTTCACGCGGGGAGCGCGGCCGAAGCACTCAATCGGTTGCTCGAAATGGGGTTGGAACCGTATCAGGTACGAAGCGCCGTGTTGGCCGTGCTCAATCAGAGGCTGTTGCGACGGCTGTGCGATTGCGCGATCGAGTCACACGAGCCGAACGATCGACTCGGAATGCCGGTCGAGAAAGTGCGACTGGCGGCCGGCTGCGAAAAGTGCCGGGGGACTGGATACCAAGGGCGCTTCCTGATTGCGGAGCTATTGATTCCCGAGGCACACGGCGTCGGACGCTCAATTCTCGACCGGAACGACGCCATCGAGTTGGAGCGAACGGCCGTCGCGGCCGGGATGAAGACGCGTTGGCACCGGGCGGCAGAAGCAGTCGAAGCGGGAATCACCAGCCCGCTGGAAATCCGCCGAGTGCTGGGATTTAGCGGGTCTTAACCCGACTCTGTCAAAAGGGCAGGCTAGCCGGTCTGGCATTTTCTGAGCGGAGAATCCATAATTGCCCGATTCTCCCGGGCGCAAACTGCTTTGCCCTCCGCCAAGTCGGGCTGTGCGGGAGGGTGGTGCTCTGCGGCCGATGCTTTGCCAATTTTCTGGCAAACTGCCAGCGAGGGCACCGGTTCGGGTTCGATGGGGCTGTCGAGGGACTATGGCGAAAGAAGAAGCGATTCAAGCGGAGGGTCGGGTGACCGAGGCCCTCGCCAACACACAATTTCGTGTGCAGTTGGATAACGGTCACGAAGTACTGGCACACGTCGCGGGCAAGATGCGGAAGCATTTCATCCGGATCGTTCCCGGCGACCGGGTGATTGTCGAAGTCTCGCCCTACGACCTTAAGCGCGGACGCATTACGTTCCGCGAGCGCTAGCCCGCGAACAGCGCGGGCTGAAATCAGGCGGACCGCGAACAGCGCGGGCTGAAATAACGCGGCGCGCGAACGGCGCGGGACCAAACAACGCGAGGCCGCTTCCTCTTGCGGCCCGATTTGATTTGTATCAGAGTGGGCGCCCGTCGAGCGCGCGGTTCTGACAGCGGTCGATCTCGCGCGATTCTTCTTGTAACAGCGCGAAACTCTTACGCAGGCCATGGACGACTCGCCCGCTTCGCCCGCCGACACTCGCTTGTCGCGCGTCCAGTTATTCACCGATGGCGCTTGTCGGGGAAATCCCGGGCCGGGCGGATGGGCCTATATCTTGCGCCATCCGTCCACCGGGGTTGAAAAAGAACACTCCGGCGGCGCACCACTCACCACGAATAACCAGATGGAACTGCAGGCGGTGATCGAGGGGCTCGCTGCACTCAAGCGGCGAACAATGGTTGAGGTGATTACCGACAGCGCTTACGTCGCCAAAGGGGCGAGCGAATGGCTTCCCGGATGGAAAGCTAACGGCTGGCGGCGGCGCGAGAAAAACCGCTGGACCGACGTCAAAAACGTCGAACTCTGGAAGCGGCTCGACGAATTACTTTCGCGGCACGAAGTGAGATTCACCACGGTCGCCGGCCACAGCGGTCATCCGGAGAACGAGCGCGTCGACGAGCTGGCAGTGGCTGCCGCGCTGCAGCAAGGCGGCGGGTGATTGCTGGGCTAGTCGAAGGCCTCTCGCATCACCGCGGCGCGCCTTGCTTCGAGTTGGGTTCAGCGCTTGTTGGCGTCCTTCACGGCGCCCTGAACCTTTTCGACGGCCTTTTCAGCGGCCTGCTTCAACTTCCCAGCCGCCTGGTCGATTTCGCCTTCGCGCCGCAAGCGATCGTTATCGGCAATCGCGCCTGCCGCTTCTTTGACGCGTCCCTTAATCTCATCGGATTTACCGGTCATTTGCTTTCTCCTGAGTCGAATTTGCGTGGCTCATAACACGGTGCAGGATTCAGCAAATCCAATGCCGCCTCTTTACGGACAAGAGCATTAAGAAAATCGCGTATTTGGGCATGCTGCGCGGCCCAAAAGGGCATACCGTCGGACGAAGTGTTCGACTAGAATCCGCCCGCACCAAATCAGGGCGACGCTGAGAGTTCTCTCAGCGAGTGAACACTTGCTCGAATCACGTCTTGGCAAGCGATTAGCCTTCACGGCTCCGTCAAGGATGACGACCCTTGAGACTCGGCTTCTACACCTACAGCTACACCGACCGTCTACGGATGCCCCTGGAGACTTGTCTCAAGCGGATCGCCCGCGCCGGTTACAGCGGCATCGACATCTCGGGCACCGACGGGCCGTCCACGAGTCCGAAGTCGGTCTCGCCCGACTTGCGACGACTGACGCGCCGGATGGCTGAGCGGCTCGGGCTCGAAGTCGAAGCCGTCATCACGCACGCCCCGCTCAGCGATTCGCTCGTTGACCCGCAAAGAGACCCGCTCGATTTGGAAGGCACGGTCGACCTGGCCGTCGATGTCGGGGCCGACGTCGTCACCTTTCATATGGGCGGCTATCCGGCGGAAGCAGAGCGCGAGGAATTTTGGGACGCGATTGTCGCTCGCATTCGAGACGCGGCTGATTACGCAGCGGCCCGCCGGATTTTCCTCGCCGTCGATGGCATCTGGCCCGATTGGGTTGACGACTCACCCGACACGCTCGATCGACTCTTCCAAGACGTCGGCTCGCCGGCGTTCGGCGTGAATTTCGATCCCTGCTACCTGGCCCTGATGGGGATCGACCCGGCGGGATTTGCTCGCCGCTTCGCAAAGCGGATTGTGCACGCCCATTTGAAGGATCACGTGGGCCGTTATCCCAATTGGACGCATCTCATTCCCGGCCGCGGTGACATGGATTACGCCAAGGTCTTCGCGGCTCTGCGCGAGATCCGATTTTCGCGCTCGTGTTCGGTCGAGTGTTTCACGAATATGCCCTTCGCCGAAGCTTGCGACGACGGCCATCGCGCGATGACAGGAGCCGCCGAGAAAGCCGGGGCGCGCTTCGAGCCGTCCGCTCTCGCGCTGCTTCCTGTCCGAATCGGTCACCTGGCGGTGCCGATGAACTGACGAGCGTGCCGTCTCGAGTCACGAGCAGGCGCTAGTCGGCGATCTTCCAGAGGTGTTGATCGCTGCGGACGTAAAGCGCCTTATCGACCAGAGCCGGCGTGCAGAGGATGCTTTCCTTGAAATCGCGCTGATTGGCGATCGTGCCGCGCTCCTTGGCGAGCGCGACGAGCTGGCCGAGTCCCGCATCGTTAAAGCAGTACATCCGCTGGCCGGCCACGATGGGCGAGGCGTAAAAAGTCCCCGTCAGGCGCAGACGCCAGTCGACATGGCCGGTCTTTGCGTCGGCGGCAATCAGCACCGGCGCCCCGGTGACGCTGTAGACTCGCCCTTCAGAATAGAGCAGGCTGGCAAAGCCCGGACCGAGCGGCGCCATTCGCCAGCGTTTGGCCGGCACGGCTGCGGGAGAAGGACTCGACAGGGCGGTCAATCCGTTTGAAGGGACAAAGATCATCCCGTCGCCGGTAGCCGCGGAGGCGACCGTTGAGGCCCCGTCTGTGTAGGTCCAGACGAGTCCTCCCGTCTTTGGCCGAACGCCGACGAGTCCCTGTGAGCATTGCAGCGCGACGATGTCGTGCGCGCGATCGGTCCCGCGGAGAACGAGCGGCGTGGTCCAGTTGTCCTTATGGGGACGATCGAGTTTCCAGCGCGTTTCGCCAGTCTCGATGTCGACGCCCATCGCGAATGAATCGTCGTCGGTCTCGACCTGCACGATCACCGTGTCGTCGGCGATGACCGGAGAGGACGCCATACCGAGACTGTTGCTGGCATTGGGGTACTCGTAAGTCAGCCCGCGGAACCACAACAGCTTGCCGTCAAGATCGAGACAGGCGAGGTCGTTCGTCGAATAGAAGGCGACGATTCGGCGACCATCGCTTGCCGGGTTCGAGCTGGCGACGGCCATTTTCGGATGGCACTGCGTGCGGCCCATTGCCCAAAACTGGCGTTCCCACGCAACCTTCCCATCCGCCTTGCCGACAGCCAACACATGCAAGCGTTCCTGGTCGTGCCCGCTGCTGGCTGTCAGATAGACCCGGTCGCCCACGACGACCGGTCCCGAAATGCCGCGCCCAGGCAGGGAGGTCGTCCAGGCGGTGTGATCGAGTCGCGCGGGACCTTCGCCGGCCGCGATGCCATCAGCGTTGTTGCCGCGAAACTGCAGCCAGTCGGCGCCAGACGAAACCCGGCCCAGAGGTAGCAGCAACCCGCTTACCAGAAGCCCAGTCAGCAGCAGCCTAAACGCGGGCGAGTTGATTCGCCGTGGCCCTGCGACAGTCGGAATCATTCGCATGCTCATCGACCTCCGGCAACTGCGGATTCGCCGGAGCGAATTCCACGGCCGTTCGAGTCACAGACTCTCAACTGGACCTGGTAGTCCTGGGCCCAATCTTCGGTTTGTTCGTTTTGGCAGACCTTCAGCAGGATGACATTGTTCCCCGGCTTCATCGTCACGGGAATGCGGTACTGGTCGAGC
>DASZIA010000359.1:0-2463 GCA_035949535.1 Planctomycetaceae bacterium
GCCGGAAAGCAGCATCGATGCGGCGATCGGCAATGTGCCCTTCGCCGACCTCAAGCTCGACTATCGCGGCCAGAAGCTATCGCTGCACGATTTCTTCTTCGCCAAGTCGGTCGACGCCCTCAAACCCGGCGGCGTCCTCGCGCTGGTCACGTCGCACTACACGCTCGACAAACAGAATGCCGCCATCCGCGAGTATCTCGCCTCGAAGGCCGACTTCGTCGGCGCAATCCGATTGCCCTCCGATGCCTTCAAACGCGAAGGCACCGCCGTTGTCACCGACATTCTCTTCCTTCGCAAACGCGCGCCGGGCGAGCCGGCCAATCATGTCGACCCCGAGTGGCTGGGAATTGCCCCGCTATCTATCGACGGCGCCGAAGTCTCAGTCAACCGGTATTTCCTGAACTATCCCGAGATGGTCTTAGGCCAATGGAGCCGCAAGGACACACTCTATGGAGGGGAAGGGTACAGCGTCACCAGCAATGGCGAACTTCGCCAACAACTCAAGCAAGCGATCACTCGCCTGCCGGAATTCGCCAGGGGCAAGGCAACAGAGACTGAGGTAAAGCCCGTCCCGGTTTTTACGCCACAGCCGCCCGAGCGACACATCACTGAAGGCAGCTTCTTCGTCGGAGACGACCGCGTCATCCACCAGTCGCAGGGTGGGCAGGGGATACCAGTCGTTTATGGTGGCTCAACTCTGAGAGCGGATGGTGCCCTCACCGGCAAACGCCTGGCGACCTTGATCGAATTGCGCGACCGTGCACGTCGCGTCCTGCAATCGCAGAACGAAGGCTGGCCGGATTCCAATCGAGATGAAGCCCGCCGTGACTTGAACCGCGCCTATGACCGCTTCGTCATCAGCTACGGGCCGATCAACAAGACGACCTTCGGCGAAACCGCCAACGGCAACGTCATCCGCCGCATGCCAAATCTGGTCAAGTTCCGCGAAGACCCGGACGCCATGCTCGTCATGTCGCTCGAGGATTACGACGAGGTGACCGGCAAGGCGGTCAAAGCCGCCATCATGACGAAAGACGTGGTCGGAAAGACGCCGCCGATCACGCACGTCCAGAGCGCCGAAGAAGGGTTGCTCGTCTCACTCAACCAGCGCGGCGCGGTCGATCTGCCATTCATCGCCGCCCTTTACGGGAAACCTCCGCCGCAGATTATCGCCGAGCTGGGCGATTTGATCTTCCTCGATCCTGAATCCAATAGCTGGCAGACCGCCGACGCCTACCTCTCCGGCGACGTGCGGGCGAAGCTCAAAACAGTCGAGCGCGCCGGCTCGGACTACGCCCGCAACGCCGAGGCGTTAA
Organism: Planctomycetaceae bacterium; assembly: GCA_035949535.1. Taxonomy (GTDB): domain Bacteria; phylum Planctomycetota; class Planctomycetia; order Planctomycetales; family Planctomycetaceae; genus DASPSM01. The sequence continues at coordinate 1,317 of DASZIA010000359.1, forward strand.
GCCGCGTGCAGCCCGAGGACGTGCTGCCCGGCGACATCGACGCTGGGCTTGGCGCTCCGTGGATACCAGAATCCGACATCCAGGCCTTCGCCGCCGAATTGTTCCGCGTCGATCCGGCGAGCGTTCCTATCGCGCATCTTAAGAAGGATGCCGTATGGAGTCTGGATGCCGGCTACGCGGCCAAAGCGTCCGTGGCCGCCACGTCCGAGTATGGCACAGCCCGTGCCAACGGGTGCTGGCTGCTGGAACTGGCGCTGAACATGAAGTCGCCGACGATTTACGACACCTTCCGCGACGGCGACCGCGAAGAGCGGGTGGTGAACCAAGAGGAGACGCTGGCCGCACGCGAAAAACTAAAGCTCATCAAGGAACGCTTCCGCTCGTGGATTTTCACCGAACCTGATCGCACCGAGCGCCTCGTGCGACTCTACAACGACACGTACAACAATCTTCGACCCCGCCTGTTCGATGGCTCGCACCTCGACTTCCCTGGGATGAACCAGACTATCCGGCTGCGCCCGCACCAGAATGATGCGGTCTGGCGCGGCATGAGTTCCGGCAATACGCTGCTCGCCCACGCCGTCGGCGCAGGCAAGACTTTCACGATGGCTGCCACCGGCATGAAGATGAAACAAGCCGGCCTCATCAAGAAGCCGATGTACGTGGTCCCCAACCACCTGCTGGAGCAGTTCGCCCGCGAGTTCATGCAGCTCTACCCCAACGCCAAGCTGCTCGTAGCCGCCAAGGAGGATTTAACGCGCGACCGTCGCAAGTTCTTAACCGCCAAGATCGCCAGCGGCGAGTGGGACGGCATCATCGTGACCCACAGCAGCTTCGAGCGCATCGGCATGTCGCTCGAGTATCAGGAGAAGTTCCTACGCGAGCAGATCGCCGAATATGACGAACTGCTGCGCGAGCACGCGGCCGACCGCGGCGCCAACCGCAACCTCATCAAGACCATCGAGAAGCAGAAAGCCGCGAGGGAGGAGCGTCTCAAGGACCTGCTCGCTCGCGACAAGAAGGATGACGGGCTGGTGTTCGACGAGCTCGGTGTCGATCACGTCTTCATCGACGAGGCGCATTATTTCAAGAATCTGGAGACGCCGACCAAGATGGAGCGCGTCGCCGGCATCCAGACCGGAGGCTC
>DASZIA010000360.1:0-9936 GCA_035949535.1 Planctomycetaceae bacterium
CGCCTGTTCGATTCGGCGGGCCAGGCGATCGTATTCCTCCGACGACATCTTCTCCGTCGGCAGATCCAGGATGGTGGCGATGGCGTCGCCGGCCGAGCCGGCGAAAAATGTCTTGAGCAAATGCTGCAGGGCCGAGCGGCGGGCCTCCTCGGGAGCCTGCGCAGGACGATAAACGTACTTGATTCCGTCGCGGCGATGCTTGAGATGCCCCTTCTTCTCGAGCAACCGCAGCATGGTCCGCACGGTCGAATACGTGGGCGGATCGGCCAGCTTTCGGCGAACGTCGGCAACCGAGCCTTCCCCAAGCTGATGCACGGCATCCATGATCTGCCGTTCCCGCGCGCCGAGTTGAATCGGTGATGGCTTTGCCACGAAGCTCCCTTTTGCGGATATGTTATTACATTAACACATGGCAGTGTAATAACACATTGGAACCACTTCCAGAAAATTCCAAAGATTTTTTTGGACGCCCTGATTGTCGAGCGGGTTGGCTGCGTTGACGGTTCGTTCTCACGTGCGCCGCGTTGGCAGTCGACTTGGCACCTGCGAGTGGCGACGGATGAAACGGCTGGCCGGCCAGGGTCTGCTCGAAGAAGCCTCTTGCTTCCGGCTGCACCGTCGCTCATGCTGGCGTCGTCAGTACCACACAGCGGACGGGCCGTCACATGCCGACAGTCGATTGCCTGCACTGCGAAGCCAAATTGGACGCGCCGGCTGAATACAAAGGCCGGTTGGTCAAGTGCTCGATGTGTGGTAAGTCGTTCGTGCTGCGATTCACGGGCCACGATCTGCCGTTCGTCGCAGTGCGATTCTCTCGCCGCCAATCGGAGCCGACTCCAGAGCTGAAATCGACTGTCTCGTTTCGGTTGCCCGACACTTCCGATTCGGGTTCCGCCGCCAAACCGACGGCACGCGATCCTGAGCGGGCTGACTCCGAGGCACCGGTTCCTGAGAAGCCGAGAAGGAAGAAGCCACACCGAGAGAAGTGAGGCCCGCGCGCGGAAGAAGTTCAAAGATTTCTTGAGCGCCGGCGAACGAAACGCGACCGGGCGCCTCACTCCAGCGACTGCTGAATCATCCGATCCAACGTCGGCGGCACATACGTGCCGAAGCGGATCTGGTCGAGGATGGCCGGAGCGCTGGCGTGGGCTTGGGCTGTTTCGAGAGAGATGATTTTCGCCTTCCACAGCTCGTGAAGGCTCTGCTCGAAGATTCGCGATTGGGAAATCGTCTGCTGCATGCCGATGCGGATGCCGGCCGACTGGCCTTTTTCGATCGAGTCGGAAATGAGCTTGCTGTCGTTGAACAGGAATTCGAGCGCCGGCACGCGGCCGCCGCCGATCTTTGGCAAGAGCCGCTGGCAGATCACGCACTTGAGACTGTCGCGGAGCTGCAGGCGTACCAGGTCGCGTTCGACCGGCTCGAAAAAGCTGACGATGCGGTTGACCACTTCGGCGGCCGTGTTCGAGTGAAACGTGGTGAGCACGAGGTGGCCGGTCGAGGCTGCGTCGATGGCGGCCCGAATCGTGTCGGGGTCTCGCATTTCGCCGATTGAGATCACGTCGGGGTCGTGCCGCAGGGCCGAGCGGACGCCGTCGATGAATGTTTCGACGTCGCTCCCGACGCCGCGCTGGGAGACGATCGATTTTTTGTTGCGATGGACGAATTCGATCGGGTCCTCGATCGAGAGCACGTGCAGCGTTTTGTTGGCGTTGATCCAATCGATGATCGAGGCCACCGTCGTCGATTTGCCGCTGCCCGTCATACCCGCGACGATCACCAGGCCGTGATGCAGGCTTCCCAACTGTTCCATCTGCGGCCGGGGAATGTGCAGGTCCTCGAACGTGGGGATGACCTCCGACAGAAACCGCAGCGTCAGGTGCGGCACGCCCGACTTCACGAAAGCCGAGACGCGCGAAAAGGCCAGCCCCATTTGGTGGTAGTTGAAGCTGCACTGCTTGTGGACGACGAACTCTTCCCAGTCGCGCACGGGAGCCAGCTCTTTGAGCAGGTGCCGAATTTGGGTTCCGGTGACGGGCTCGAGTTCGCTTGCTCCCAGGGTCTTTCCGTCGACGCGAAATACGGGAGGCGAGCCGGGATACAAATGCAGGTCGCTGGCCCGCCGCTCGCGCATCTCGGCGAAGAGCGTCTGAATGCTCAGCGGGACTTTCGGCACGTCCTCGACGCTGACGTGCCAGACTTCGGGCAAGGCGATCAGATTCGAGAGGGCAACGAGGGCGGGGCTGGCGCCGGTCTTGGGGTCGCCGCTACAGCGAAGTTCGCACTCAGCATCGGTCTCCTTGAGTCCGAGCGTGGGTGTTTTCGCGGCCAGCTTGCGAACCGATTCGAGAAGCTGGGGTTCGGCCTCGAGGCGGACAATGTACATGTCGAGCGAACCGTCCGAGCGGCTGCGATCGGCTTCGATTTGAATTCCCGCCGCGACGGCCTGCAGTTTCTGCGGCCGGCCGTGGGTCCGTTCCATCTCCGCCGCCGCCAGCGTCACGATATCCGCAAGACTCGTCTGTCGCCCGAACCCGAGAATGCGAGGCGCTGAGAGTTCCACCGCTCGGTCCTTTGGGAGAATCGGATGGCAGGCATCGAAGACTGCCCCTTTCATCCTAGCAAGTGCCGGCAAGGTCTGAGCTTTAGGCTACTATCTGAACATTAGTATCCTGCCTATAATTGAAGGGTGACCAGCCGGTTTTGCGGGCCGCTGATGGAAGCAGCTTGCAGCCGCCTCATTCGACAGATGGTCTTCTTGTGATCACCCGCACGGCCCACGAAACTCAGCTCTCCTTCGCGGGGAAGCCACCGCTCGAGAATGAGCAATTGGCTCAGCGTCTGAACGAGATCGCCGATCTGCTCGATGCGCAATCGGCCAATTCGTTCCGGCGGCAAGCGTATCGGAATGCCGCGGAAACGATCCGCCGATTGACGCGTCCCGTGTGGCAGATTCTTGCCGAGGAGGGGACGGAGGCTCTCACTCGCTTGCCCGGTGTCGGCAAGTCGATCGCGCGAATTCTCAAACGCCTCTGCGAGACCGGTCATGCGCCCCTGTTGGATCAGCTTCGCGGCGCGTTCGGGCCCGAGGAGAAACTGGCGACGGTGCCCGGCATCGGACCGAAGACCGCCGCGGCGATCCATGACGTGCTCGGCATCGAAACGCTCGGAGATCTGCAGGCGGCTGCGTACGACGGCCGGTTGACGCGCGTGCCGGGCATCGGCCAAAAACGGTTGCAGGCGGTCCGCGAAACGCTGGCCGGCCGTTTCCGCCAGCGGAGAGCTGCAGTCAGGGTGCTCGACGCGACCAGCGAGTCGCGAAGAGGCACCAAGGCCCACCGGCTGCGACTCGTCGCCGATCTGCTGAGCGTCGATGAAGAGTATCGCCGCAAGGCACAAGCGGATGAGCTGCTGCGGGTCGCGCCGCGTCGGTTCAATCCGAACGGCGAAGCCTGGCTGCCCATCTTGGAGACCGAGCGGGTCGGCCATCGGTACAAGGCGATGTATTCCAACACGGCCCGGGCGCACGAACTGGGCACGGTTCGAGATTGGGTCGTCATCTTTCACGACGTCGCCGCAGAGCGCGGGCAGTGGACCGTCGTCACCTCAAAGTTCGGCAAGCTGCGCGGCAAGAGAATTGTCCGCGGACTGGAACGCGAGTGCGCCGAACATTACGCACACCCGCCAGCCCATACTCTGAGCCTCTTCGATTCAACTCTGAAGGAGTGACACTCCTGTTGCCACCGGCGTCAGCCGGTGGGAGCGAGTCTGTCTATGCGCGCTGTCAAGCCCCTGGAAGGGGCGACAGACGAATGGCGAATCGCGAAAAGGGAAGAGTGTCGCCCCGCTGGGGCTTCGGGTCGACGGTGTGGACCGATTTCCACCGGCTCGCGCCGGTGGCAAGCGGAGTGCCGCCCCAGTCGGGGCTGGGAACCATCGCTCCGCAGAGCCGTTCTCTTAAACGCCAAGCATGGCCTTGACGCGCCGCTTGCGGACGGCGGCGGCGAGTAGCGCGTGATCGCGGGTCGTTTGATCCGCGTAGGCAAAGGCGAACTTCGCGATCGCGCGGTCCAGACGATCGGATTCTCCGCAATAAGCGGCCAGTGCAACGGCGTCCCCTGTGCGGGCGTGCCCCTTGGCGAGGATCCTGCCGCAGAGGGCCGCGTATTCGGATAGCGTGGGTCCGTGGAGAGCAGCGGGGTCGACGCGGGCTTTGTGGTCGGCCAACTGTCGCACCAAGAAGTGGCGATCGCCGATCGTCGTCCAACCCAACAGCGGATCGGATTCGGTCTGCAACCGGTGCTGCCCCTCGGCCACGCGTCGGCCCTGATGGGCGGGCACCTGGACGTTGGCGAGGTAGGGCGCGGCACACGCGTCCTGAGCCTCCTTCACTTGCAGGAAGATGGCGTCGTCCTGCTTCTTGCCCACGCACAGAACGACGTAATTCCGCAAGGCAACGCTGCCGGTCCCGGCCACTTTGAAGGCGACCTCGACGGGATGATAGGCGTCGAACACGAGCTGGCGGTCAGGCCCCAGCGTCTCGCGATACTCGCGTAGCGAACCGACGACGTCGCGCGCCACGTCGGGCGAAACGCGCCGCAGCACCGGCGGCTGGAAGCAGAATCGCGGCCCACGGCGGCCGGCGCGGCCATTCAAGCTCTCGGTGTATTTCTGCAGGAGATGTTGCGGCGTGACCCGCTCGGCCTTCGCCAACACCTTGCGCACGAGAGGCACTTGGCTGCGCCGGCGGATTTCGTATTTCGCCAAATCGAACATGCACATTTTCGAGAATTGCGCGACGGCCTCGCGATATTCGGCGACAAAGGCGAGCACTGCGTCGCGACAGCCCGATTCGCTCTCCTTGGCGACTCGTCCAGCCAGCACGACGCTCGTCGCCATTCGCTTGACGTCCCATTCCCAGGGGCCGGGCATCGATTCGTCGAAATCGTTGAGATCAAAGACAAGATGCCCGTCGGGCGCCGCGAACGCCCCGAGATTGCCGACGTGGGCGTCGCCGCACATTTGCACGATGAGTCCGCTCGTCGGCCAATGCGCGAGGTCGGCCGCCATCAGCGGGGCCGCTCCGCGCAAAAAGCCGAACGGCGACGCGACCATGCGTCCCATTTTGATTGGCAAAAGCGCCGCCAACCGATGCCGATTCACCCGAGCCAGCGATTCGAGGGGGTTGAGGCGATCCGCGGCCGGCTCCCATTCACCTTGATCGGTTCGGGCAATCACTTTCCGCAGGCTGCGTCCGTGCCGCTTCCGCTCTTGGACGGTCGGAATCGGAAATCGGCTGCCGTTCTCTAACACGAGGAGGCCTTGGAAACCGGAAGGGACACTCAGACTTGCCATCCTGCATGATAGCCGAATCGCCGAGTGCTTGCGTCTGCGGGGATCACCGGGGCAGCGGAATGCGGCCCAGGCGGCGGTCGATATTCCTGAGGCACATCATCCGCAAGAGGAACCAGACGCCGCCGTAGAGCGCGAAGTGCAGCAGGAACGGGCGATAGCTTTTTATTGAGTCGGTCGTGTAACCAGCGGCATTGGTCGCGGTCCTCTGAATCGAGCGGACGACGTCGATGGGACTCAGCACGAAGATCAACTCGCGGATGGCCGGGCTATCGAGATGGAAACGGGTCAGCGTCGGAATCGCTAATCCGAGAGAACCAATCCAAACGACCAGGACGCAAACGGTCGCCACCATCGCGAGCAATTGGGTCCGCAATCGAAGTCCCAATCCGCCGGCCAGCCACTTCACGCACGCCAAATACACGGCGAAGCTCGCCGCGGACAGCAGGAGGTACGTCCCCGAGACGGGGGAATGCCACCAAGCCTCAAACAGAACCAGGCTGGTCAGCGGCACCAAAAGGATGACGATGAGGCGATCCACGCCGGCGAACTTCTGCTCGAGGATTTGGCGGCCGGTGAGCGGGCTGGTCAATAACACGGAGAGCGTCTGCCGCGAGCGCTCCTGCGAGACGAGGCTTGCCGCAAACACTCCGACGAGCAGAATCGCGCTCATCCACGCCAGGCCAAGGACGGTGAGGATCGCTCGCTCTTGGACCGCAGGAGCCGCATAGAGGCGAATCGCGGGTGCAACGACAAGCACCGGCAACTCGATAGCCAGCAGGACGCGCGCGAGGTAACGCGGCGTGCCGAGCGACCGCTTGCGCGTTTCGCGCCAGCGGATGGGTTCGCGCGCCGGGAGGCCGGGACGGTCGCGCAAAAGCACGATGCCTCCGGCCGCGGAGTTCATCGCTTCGAAGAATCGATCCATCAGTCGAAGCACCGGCGGCACGTTCCGGTTGGCGGTGACGAACGTGCGCCCGGCCAAGACGGTCTCGGCGATCGTGAGACAGGCCGCAGTCGAAAAGACGCAAAATCCTGCCGCAACGACCGCCGCCACGTGCGAGACGTTTTCCGCGCCCCACAACCCGGCCGCGGGCAACGTGCAGCAGACGCCCGAACAAAACCAGGGAAACAGCAAGGCGCCGACATATGTCGCGCCGAGCGCCTGGGCCGTCGTCGCACACCAGGCCGAACACATAATCCCGAAGGCCCCCAACTCGAGGCAGACGAAAATCAGCACCACGATTCCCAGAATCAGCTCGGCCACCGTCACGCCGCCGAACGTGTACGTGATCGCCAACAACGGAAACGACAAGAACACAAACGACAGCACCGGAGTCATTCGGCTCAGGTATTTCTGCAGCACGATTTGTCGCGGCGTGAGCGGGCTCAGGAGCAACAGCACCAGCGTTTCGCGCTGGCGTTCACCGGCGATGGCGCCAGCCGTCAGGAGCGGCACAACCAGGTACATGACTACCAGCTGAAACGTCAAAAGGATCGCGAAGTGGGTCGAGCCGCGTCCCAACGTTTGCCGTGCCGTCGCCCCGATGCCGAGGTTCGCGTAGAAGAGCACGCCGGACGAGGCGAAGAGCACCAGGCCATAAACGAAGCGGATGATGTACGTCCGCCGCTGGGCGGCCTGCTCAGTGAGATCCTTGACCAGGACCGGCAGACGGAGAGAAGCCAGAGGCAGCCGGCGCAACGCCGACATTACGGCGGACATCACGCGGTCTTGCCCTCGGTCAACTTGATGAACGCGGTCTCGAGCTCGAGCGATTCCGGCTGAAACATTCGCACCGAGGCACCGGCGGTGCGCAGCTCCTCCAGCAGTGTCTCGGGCGGGAGAGCCTCGGCCCGCACGCGGATCGACAGCCGGTCACCGCGCACTTCCACGCTTTCGATCCCCCGAATCTTCCGCACGCGCTGCGTCAATTCTTCCGACGGATTGACCACCTGGGCATGGATCAATTGCATCAAGCCCAATCGGCGGTTGATCTCGGCGAGGGGGCCTTCGAACACAAGCTGGCCCGCTTCGAGAATGCCGATCTGCGAACAGAGCTGCGACAGCTCGTGCAGGATGTGGCTGGAGATCAGGATCGTCTTGCCCATCCGCGCGAGTTCCTTCAGGATCTCGCGGATCTCGATCCGCGCCCGCGGATCGAGGCCGCTGGCCGGCTCGTCGAGCAGCAACAGATCCGGGTCGTGCAACAGGACGCGGGCCAGCCCCAACCGCTGCTGCATGCCGCGCGACAGGGCGACCACCTGCGCATCGATCTTGTGAACCAGGTCGGTGAGAGCCAGCAGGTCGTCAATCAGTCGGGGCCGGTTGGCTTCGGGCAGGTCGTATGCCGCGGCGAAGAAATGCAAATACTCCCGAACGCTCAAGTCCTCGTAGAGACCGACTGAATCGGGCAAGTAGCCGATCTTGCGGCGAATACGAATCGGGTCATTGCGGATGTCGACCCCGTCGATCTTGGCCCAGCCGGCGAACGGCTCTTGCAGCGTCGCGAGCACGCGGATCGTCGACGATTTGCCCGCACCGTTGGGCCCAATGAAGCCGAACACTCCGCCGCGAGGAATCGAAAAGGAAATGCCCCGCACGGCTTCGACGGGGCCATACTTCACCCAGAGGTTGAAGATCTCCACCATCGGTGGGGCACCATTCTCGTTCGTTTCGTTCGCGTCGCTCATGAGGGGCGTTTGTCCCCGGGGTTTTTAGGGCTCACGATTTCTCTGACCTGCCCCTTACGCACGACGTGGCGGAACACGATCAGATCGTTGTCGCGGACGGTGGCGACATGAACGAGCCAGGTCGCCAGGTCGCCGTCATCGAGTACGGCCAGGTCTTCAAGGTCTCCGGCACCGTTGGGAGAAACGCCGAAGAGAATCGCGAGCAGTCCGTGGTCTCGTCGCCTTCCCAGGCTCGCCAACACGCTTGGCCAGTCTTGGAACCGATCGGTCGATCCGGCCGCAGTTGCGGGAAATGGGGTGACGGCGTCCGCCTTTGCATTTGAGAACATGACACTGCACTGCGGGAGGGCGCGGCGCAAGCGGGCGATGGCCGCGCTCCGGCCGGCTTCAGTTCCGAGATCGAGCCGATCGAGTTCGGTCCAGCCGAAACTGGGAATCTCGATGTCTGACGCGGCTCGCGTCAATCGGTGCATCGCGGGGGACCACTGCCGCGACGGCCAGGTCACGGTAAAGGCCGAGGGCAAGAGTCCCTCGTAGCCGATCCCTTCCTCTAAATTCACTGGGGCTTCGTCGATTGGATCTTTCACCGGCGGACGGTTGAGTTGGGCGGGCTGGACGTCGGTCTTCGCGAATAGGCCGTCGCGTATGTCTGCGGTGAGGTTGTGCGTGTCGGCAGTGATGACGTGCACGATGCGGCTCGTGCGGAGCGCTCGGCCGGCCTGGCTGACGTCGACGATCACCAGCGATCCACGGTGGTCGGTGTTCCCGCTGTAATAGTTGGCGATGGAGACTGTGACTGCGGTGAACACCAGCGACACGCAGGGAAAAACAATCCACGTGTAGCGCCGGCGGCGAAGCCAACCCAAAATCCAGTAATCGGCCGGCGCGACGATGACGAGGAACGACACCAGAAGCGCGACCACAATTGCGAAAGGAACGACGCGCACGTCCGCGGGGAAGAGCAGATCCCGCAGGTTGTTGGCCGCTGCCGGCTCCTCGGTTTTGAGACCTGCCGGATCGCCATACGACGCGTACTTGAGGTCGGGTGTGGCGAACAGTCGACTCTGGTTGGGGGCAAGCTTCAGTGGCGGAGGCGACGGCATGACCCAGAAGCCCGTGCCCAATATCGACTCGACCTGCTCGGCGCGGACGTTCCACAATAAGGTGACCGCGCGAATCCATCGCGACCTTGCCACCACGGCGTCTGATGGATTTGGGGCGAACTGCGGGGGCGAACGCAAAATCAGAGCTCGCCCGAAGCCGTACTTGCAAGCCGTCAGCCAATCGGGGTGGCCCGCCGGCAGCTGCGGCAAGCGGCCGAGCGCATCGGTCTGGAAGTGGGTCCGATCTTTGCCGGTCAGTTTCGCCAGAAAATTGCGGTGCGTCTCGGAAAGCGCGCCAGTTGGCACGACGACCAGTCCGCCGCCCGATTCGATCCACGTGGCGAGCGTCTCCAGCTGTCGCGCAGAAAGCGACGAAAAATGCTGGCCCATGAGGACCAGCGCGTCGTACGGATACAAGGCAATCGGATCGGCCAGGATCCGATGCAAGTCGAGCTCGGCGGAAAATGTCGCGAAGTTCTGGCGATGTAATTTGTGCGGACGGAACTCGTCGAGCGACAAGTGCCGTACCAACTCGCCGACATCGACTTCCTTCAGCCCCGGTGCGGCGATCACGAATTGGCGCATGCCCTTGATCGGCACCAAGAGGTCAAAAGTCCCCAGTTTGAAGGTCCGCCGGTTCGAATTCAGGACCACGCGGACCTGAAACTCCAACTGCGTCCGCAGACAGCTCATTGACGGCAGTTGGACCTGATAGGATGTCGTCGCGTCGGGTTGAATGGCGAAAGGAATGGTGACGAACCGCGTTTGAACCCGATTATCGTCGACGAAG